>CAZPJJ010000009.1:0-31183 GCA_964586535.1 uncultured Acidobacteriota bacterium
TGCGCTCGAGCGCCTCGCTCGTCCCGGCCGCATCTGGCTCGACAAAACTGGAACCATCACCCGCGGGCAGGCGAGCGTCGTGCGCACGTGCGGCGATGCGAGCGTCCTTCCGCTCGCCGGCGCCCTCGAGCGCGGATCGTCGCATCCTATCGCCCGGGCCCTCGCGGCGGCCTTCAACGACGGGGCCGCACGCACCGTGCTCGCTCGCGAGCGTCAGGGCTCGGGCATCGAAGGCACCGTCGATGGCCGTAAGCTCGTCGTCGGAAGCCCGGCGTTCGTGGAGTCGATCGCGGGTCCTTTGCCGGCGGCCCTGCGCGCCGGTCTCGACGGACTGCTCGACGACGGCCTGACGCCCGTCGCCATCGCCTGCGACGGGCGGGTCTCCGCGCTCGCCGGGGTCGGCGACCCGTTGCGCCCGGATGCGGCCGCCGCCATCGCGCGTCTTCGGGCGCTCGGCTTCGAGCCCGCGATCCTCTCCGGCGATCATCAGCGCGTCGTCGATGCCGTGGCACGAGACGTGGGCATCGATCCCCGCCTTGCGCGCGGCGCCGCGAGCCCCGAAGAGAAAGTGCGCGTCGTCGAGGAGAGCACGCGGTCCGGCGTCACGATCATGGTCGGCGATGGCGTCAACGACGCGGCCGCTCTTGCGGCCGCCACGGCGGGTGTCGCCGTGCATGGCGGTGCCGAAGCCGCTCTCGCGGCCGCCGACGTCTCCATCACCCGTGCCGGGCTCGAGCCCATCGCGGAACTCGCCGCAGGAGCGAGACACACGCTCGCCGTCATAAGGCGCAACCTCGTCGTCTCTCTGCTCTACAATCTCGTCGGCGCGGCGCTCGCGATCGCCGGCCTCATCAACCCCCTGGTCGCCGCCGTGCTGATGCCCGCGAGTTCGTTGACTGTCATCGCGCTCTCCGGAGGAGCGCGGACGTTTCGCGGTGACTCCGACCCGACGACGGCGAGTAACGTCTCCCGAGAGGTCACGGCGTGAGTTCTTCACTCGACGAGGGCGTGTTCACCGACGGTGCCTGTTCAGGCAACCCCGGGCCCGGCGGCTGGGCCGCGGTCTGGGTTCAGGGGGGCGAAGTCAAGGACGAGCGCCACGGCGCCGAGGCGCGGACCACGAACAATCGCATGGAGCTCACCGCTCTCATCGCCGCCTACGAGATGATTCCCCCCAAGGCGACCGTGAACATCTACAGCGACAGCCAGCTCTGCGTGAAGACCATCAACGAGTGGGCCGCGAGCTGGGAGCGTCGCGGATGGCGCCGCAAGACGGGGCCTGTCGAGAACCTCGACCTCGTACAGCGCGCGTACGCCTTGGCGAAGACGAGACCCGGCGCGAAACTCATCTGGATCAAGGCGCACGTCGGCACGCGGTGGAACGAGTACGCCGACGCGCTCGCGCGCCGTGGCGCCGCGGGCTGATCCCTTTCTTGCCGTTGGGGGCGCCGTGCGCTCGTCAGGCGAGACGCTGGCGCCGCTGCGAGCGCGCTTCCGCGATCGGCGGGGCGACATCGATCGCTTCACATGACGCGAGAAACTCTCGCGCCTCGCCCAGAATGCGGCTGCGCCAGAGCAGCAACGTGCCGTGCCCTGCCTCGAGTCGGACGTGCCGAGACGGCTGGAGACGCTTCACGAGCCGATCCACCGACGGCGGCGGATCTACGCGGTCGTAGATACCTTCGACGAAGAGCACGTCGCGAGTCTTCAGACGGTCGACGTAGTGCTCGAGATCGAGTGCGCGCGTCATGCGCGCGAGCCTCGCATCGTCGATGCCGACCCCGCGCATCGCCTCGTAGATATCGCGACCCACCCAGCCGTGTTGCAAGCCCCACGCATAGCGGCTCGTCGTACCGACGACCGCCAGCGGGAGGCCGTCCAGGCACCCCGCGGCTGCCGCGAGGAGCGTCTGGTACGCGCCCAAGCTGAAACCGAGCACCGCGGTCGGGAGTAGGCCGAAGTGCTCGATGAGCGCCGTGCGAAGAGCCGCTTGGTCCCAAGTCCACTGGCGGACCGCTTCGTAGAGGCGCCACGGATTGGCGTTGCAGACACGCTGGCCCCCGAATTCGCCCGGCATGCATCGTTCGAAATGGTGCGGCCCCGCCATGAGCGCCACCGGGACGTGCTGGGCGAGCGGAGCTAGGAACCACTCCCACACCCGCCAATCGTCGTGACGCATCGGGTGATGGAAGACCACGACTCGATGGTGTTCGCCCGTGCGTGCGGGCGGGAACATCAGCCGTGCATGGACGACATCGTTGCGCGGTGGGCCCGTCGGGCAAGGAGACTCGAAGCGAAGTGCGACGACGCGACCGCCGAAGCGCGTTTCGGGGGCGGGCGCGATCGAGACCCGGCGTGCCGGGACGGCGCGCGGGGCACGAACAAAAGCCAGGAGGTCGCGATTGGCGGCCTCGCAAGCGGCTTCCGCTTCTTCCACTCCTCCGGGCCCGAAATGCGAGAGCCAGCGCTCTCGGGGCTCGGCGAAGCGGCGGCGGCCGAGCGTCCTCAGCGCCCCTTCCAGCGCCAGGATCGGCACCCTGAGCATGACCCCTCCAGCCTCTTCTCGGACCCCGCCCAACGGGGTCGACCCTGCGCCGTGGATATACGGCGGACTTGCCCCGAGCGGTCGTCAAAGTGCGCCGGCACCCCCGATTCAGGGCGCCTTTACAAGCGAAACTCACGCATCAAGTTTCGCTCGCGGACATTGAAGTTCTCTCAAAAAAAGTGTTAGTTACATGCGCTAGCGGCGGATTCCACCCCACGACAGCCGCCGCAAGCGGAGGCCACGATGGACTTCCGCGAGACGATCAGCCGGTATCGCGAAAAAGCGGGTTGGACCAAGAAGAAACTCGCCGAACTCGTCGGAGTGACGCAGCCCTACATCGTCCAGATCGAGAACGACGGGAAAGTCCCCAGCGACGCGGTGGTCATCCGCCTCGCCGACTGCCTCGGCGTCGATCGGCGTGAGTTGCTTTTCGCGGCATACCGGGCTCGGGCCCCTCGCGATCTCAAAGAATGCTTCTCGACGGTCCTCGAAGAGATGGTCCCCGGCGACGGCTTCGATCAGCCCTTCGTCCACGCACGCGGTAGCCACCTGGAGTCGCCGGACTTCATCGTCCGTGATCTCGGGACCTCCGTCGGCGGCGGTTTCCAGATCTCGTTGATCGAGACCAAGAACCCCACCGCGGAGCTTTCCGAGCACGTCCACCGCGTCACGGTCACCCTCGTGGCCGTCGAGGGTGTCTTCGAGATCGTGACCGAGTCGGGCTCGGTCGACCTCTCGCCCAAGGGACAAGCGGCGCTGACGATCGCCCCGAACGTGCGGCACACCGTGCGCGCGCACGGCATGGGAAAGCTCATCGCGATAGGACTCGGACAGACCAACGCTCCCCGTACGATGGCTGCCCAGACCGCGACGAGCCACTGACGCGATCGGCCTGCGCTCCCCTCTCGAGGGTATCCCACCGGACCGAAGCGTCTCGGGTGCGCGTCGCCTCGGGCGCTTCGACTCCGCGAACTCGCGGCAACTCCCGCGGCGTCCCCGCGTCCCGACGTCCCGCGAGGCGCCGCCGAAAGTTCACCGTCGGCGGTCGAGATTCGTGCGAGAAGCCTCGGTGCGTGAAGGGGACGACACAGCCTCCCCCGGCGGGAGTGCGCGGCTGAGCCATACTCTTCGTCTCGTGTTGCCGGAGTTCCTTCGGGGCATCTCGACGGGAACCGACCGGGGCGCGTCCTCGAAGGAGACGACCATTTCATGACGACGGCTGAAACCACCGCTCCCACCTGGCGCTTCCCGCGCGCCTTCTGGATCGCCAATTCGGTGGAACTTCTCGAGCGTGCCGCCTACTACGGCACGTTCATTGCCCTCACTCTCTACCTCTCTCGCGTCGTCGGCCTCGACGATGCCCAGGCCGGCGGAGTCGGTGCGCTCTTCGCGGCGCTCATCTATCTCTTCCCGTTCTTCACCGGTGCCGCTGCCGATCGGATCGGTTTCCGCAACTCGCTCATGCTCGCGTTCGCGCTGCTCGCCGTCGGCTACGGCATGCTCGGTTTCTTCCACACGCTCGCGCCCGTATCGCTCGCTCTCCTCTTGGTCGTCATTGGCGGAGCCTTCGTCAAACCGATCATCGCCGGGACCGTCGCCAAGAGTTCGGACGCAGCCAGCCGGGCTCGCGCGTTCAGCCTCTTCTACATGACTGTCAACATCGGGTCCTTCACCGGCAAGACCGTCGTCAAGTGGATCCGCCAGGATCTCGGCGTCGCCAACGTCCCCTACTTCTCGGCCGCGCTCGCCCTCGCCGCGCTCATCGTGGTCGCGCTCTTCTATCACCCCAAGCAGGACGGAGCCGCCGCGCCCAAGTCGGTCGGAGAGACCTTGCGCGGCATGCTCGGCGCCCTCTCCAATCTGCGCTTCACCGCGCTCATTCTCATCACCGCCGGTTTCTGGGCCATCCAGGGCCAGCTCTACGCCTCCATGCCGAAGTACGTCCTGAGACTCGTCGGAGAAGGCGCGGCTCCCGAGTGGTACGCCAACGTCAATCCGCTCGTCGTCGTCCTGCTCGTCGTGCCGATCACCCAGCTCGTGCGCCGCGTGTCGGCCGAGCTCTCGATCTCGATCGCTCTCGCGCTTATTCCGCTCTCCGCGCTCTCGATCGCGCTCGCCGACAAATTGCCCTCCGCCATTCCGCTCTTCGGCTACGCCTTGCATCCCATCACGCTGATGATGATCGTCGGTATCGCGATCCAGGGGCTCTCGGAGTGTTTTCTCAGCCCCAAGTACCTCGAGTACGCTTCCAAACAGGCGCCCTCTGGACAAGAAGGGCTCTACCTCGGCTATGCCCACCTCAACACCTTCTTCGCCTGGCTCTTCGGCTTCGTCGCCGGGGGCTTCCTGTTGCAGTGGTACGTGCCCGATCCCGACCGGCTCAACGACGTCGATCGCGCGCAATGGGCGCGTGCGATCGACGGCAACGGATCGATGCCGGAGATCTACGCGAAGGCGCACTACCTCTGGTACGCCTTCGCGATCGTCGGCCTCGTCTCGTTCGCGGCACTGCTGGTCTACATCGCGATCACGAAGCGTCTTGACGCCAAGAAGGCCGCAAGTCTCGATGCCTGACCCGGCTCAGCGCTTCTCGGCGAATTCGAGCGCTGCGGAGTTGATGCAGTAGCGGAGCCCGGTCGGCGGCGGGCCGTCGTCGAAGACGTGACCCAGATGCCCTCCGCAGCGCGCGCAGTGGACTTCGGTGCGCGTCATGAAGAACGAGCGATCCTGGGCTTCTCCCACGTGAGGAGGGGCGATCGGCTCCCAGAAACTCGGCCAGCCCGTCCCCGAGTCGAACTTGGTTTTCGAGTCGAAGAGCTCGAGCCCGCAACCCGCGCAGCGGAAGACGCCGTTCCGCTTCTCGTTCCAGAGTTGTCCCGTGAATGCTCGCTCGGTCCCTTTTTCGCGAAGGACCCGGAACTGCTCGGGCGTCAGCTTGGCGCGCCACTCCTCGGGCGTTTTCTCGATCTTCTCGATCACGAGCGGCTCCCCTTTCTTCGGCGAAGCGCTTCCCGCCGCGGTACCGGTCGCGGGACCCGTTTGCGACGCGGCCTCATGGCAGGCAGCGAGAGTCAGTAAGAGCGGCAAGACCCAGACGATGCGACGCATCTCGTTCTTTCTCCCGGCGGGCGATGCTCGTCCTAGAGCGTTCCTTTCGTGCTTTGCCGCATCACTCCAAAAGTTGCGCGTCAGACCCACTGGAAGCTGACTTCAAGTTGTACCTTGGGATCGAAGGACTTCGAGACCGGGCAGGTCCTCGCCGCCCTCTCGAGCACGATCCGGTGCCGCGGCTCCACGGGCTTCGGAACGTGGATCTCGATCGAGAGCCGCGCGATGCGCCGCTCCGGGTCGGCGATCATCTCTTTCTCGACGGAGCACCGCGTGCCTTCGATGTCGACGCCGAGGCGTCGCGCGGCAATTCCCATGAGCGTGACCATGCATGTCCCCGAGGAGGTGCCCGCGAGATCCGTCGGCGAGAACGCCTCGCCCTTGCCCTCGTTGTCGAGAGGCGCGTCGGTGACGATGCGGTGTCCGGAGGGTTCGTGAATGGCTTCGCAGCGGAGGTCGCCGAGGTAGCGGATTTCGACGCGGACTGGCAAGGGGTTGTTCCTCCATCGAGGGGGTACGCAGAAGCATCGCACGGCGCTTCCGCTTCGCCACCACCGTGAACCGAAGATTGTTGGGATCGCTGTCCGGGGGCGGACGCAGGGGTCGGACAGTCGTCCGCATGCGGACACGTTGTTTTGGTGCCAGAAAGCGCATGGCTTTGGCCATCAATGAGTTGCGCACGTGAGGCGAGGCGGCACGGATCCTGAATTGTCACGAAGGCATGGAATGGCCCGACGACTTGATCGAAGAACTGGACAGCAAGCGCTTCACGCCGCCTTTCTGCCCCAACCGCAAGTGTGAGTACCACCGGATCGAGGAGGGTGCGGAGTTCCCCTGGGTGCGTCACGGCTCGTTCACGAGACCGAGCGACCAAGCAGTCATCCCGCGCTTCCGCTGTCTCGCCTGCGGGCGCACCTGCTCGCAGCAGTCCTTCGCGTGCACCTACTGGCTCAAGCGTCGCGATCTGCTGCCGCGCATCGGTGCGCAAATGGTCGCGGGCTCCTGCATGCGCCAGATCGGACGCACCATCGAGTGCTCGCACTCCACCGCAGTTCGTCATTGCTCCAGACTCGGACGTCACAGCATCCTGCTCATGGCGATGCTCGACGAGACTCTCGGGGCGAGCGGCGGTCTCGGGGGACGATACTGCTACGACCACTTCGAAACCTTCGCTATCGAGCAGCTTCTCCCGCTCTCCATCGGCACTCTGGTTCACGCCAAGTCGCTCTTGGTCGTGTCCATCGACGGTGCTCAGCATGCCCGCGGCGGCACCAAGACGCCGGCGCAGAAACGCCGCTGGCAACAGATCATCCGCTTCTCCGGACCGCCCCCCCGCGGCTCATTGACGCTCGCCACGCAGGACATGCTCAGCCGCCTGCTTGCCGTCGCCGGCCCGAAGATCACGCTCGATACCGATGACCACAAGGCCTACCGCGTTGCCATCCGCCGCTCATCCGGCAAGGCACGTATTGAGCATCGCGCCTTCCGCAATCCCAGCGTGCGCGAGCGTGATGAGAATCCGCTCTTCGCTCGCCTGCGCGATGCTGCGTTGTGGCCGGTCGACCGCTTCCATAGCCTCTTGAGACACAGTCACGCCCACGACCGCCGCGAGACCATCGCCTTCGCGCGACGCCACAACGCCGCCCTCGAGCGTGCGTTCCTCCTTGCCGCCTGGCGCAACTGGATCAAGAAGCGCGACGAGCAAAGCGTCCACTCGATTACCCCAGCTCAAGCGGCAGGCGTCGATACCAAGCCGTGGACGTGGAAGCGACTCATCGCCAAGCGGCTCTTTCCTGGACGTATCTCCGTTCCGGAGTCCTGGATGGACATCTACAGGCGCGACATCTCCTGGCCCAGAGTCGACCGCTGGACCAAGCACGAACTCAAGTACGCGTTCTGAAGGAGTTTCAGAGTCCGCGCGGACTCGGGCGAGCCGAGAACTGCGCACACTCCGCACACTGCCAACCCAATGCTCCGCGCGACAGCCCGGAAGCAGAGCAGGATTCTCATCCATCTTGCTTCCTGGCCGAAGCAACAGTGGGGGCCGAAAGACCAATCCAGGCCTACCCGGCCAACAATCTTCGGTTCACGGTGGGAGCCCCCGGGGGGCCGTCGGGTTCGTCGAAGCCTTGTCGGAGGGGAGGGGGGGGAGGGAGAGGGAGGGAAGAGTCCGACGGCTTCCCCAGGGGCCAAACCAACACGGGATCGGGCAATCATCCCGCCGGAAGCCCACCTCCTCGGTGTTTCTTGGCTTCCTGCCCTCTCCTTTGCCCCTGCGCCCCGGACGGTATCGGGAGAACGCGAATTTTTCCTCACGCCTCCGGATCGAGAGCTTGGCGAAAGTCGGTGATGAGGTCCTCGATGTGCTCGATTCCGCAGGAGACGCGGATCATTCCGGGCGTGATCCCGGCCCGGTGCTGCTGCTCGGGAGAGACATCGGAGTGGGTCATCGCCGAGGGGTGCTCGACGAGCGTCTCCGTGCCGCCCAGGCTGACCGCCAGATGAGCGAGTCGCAACCGGTTGAGGACGCGGAACGCGGAGTGTTTGTCCTGCGGGTCCTTCATCTCGAAGGCGATCAGCGACCCGGCTCCGGTGCATTGGCGCGTCCAGATCTCGTACTCGGGACCATCGGGCTCGAGGAGCCCGGGGTAGTAGACGCGCGACACGGCAGGATGGTCGGCGAGGAAGTGCGCGAGGGCCTCGGCGTTACGCATCTGAGCTTCCATGCGGATCTTGAGCGTCTCGAGCGAGCGCAGCATCAGCCACGCCGTGAAGGGCTCGCTCATTGTCCCGAGGATCGTGCGGAAGACCTTGATGCGGTCGAGCACGTCCTTCCTTCCGAGACAACAGCCCGCGATGAGGTCCGAGTGGCCGCCGATGAACTTCGTCGCCGAATAGAGCGAGACGTCCGCGCCGAGGCGGCAGGGCTGCTGCCACATGGGTCCCATGAACGTGTTGTCGACGACGAGCAGGCACTCGCCGGGCGCGAAGAGACTCGCATCCGCCTGCTCTGCGGCGGTCGGCTCGCGGGAGAGTTCGCGTTTCACGCGCGCCATCGCGGCGATGTCGGTCATGCGCGTCGTGGGGTTGGCGGGAGTTTCGATGAAGATGACGCGCGGGCGCTTCAGGGAGAGCTTCGCGATCTCCTCATGGATGTTCGGACCCGCGGGTACGGGAATGGGCTTCAACTCGTAGGTGGGCGCGATGTGCTCGAAGAAGTAGTCGGTGCCGCCGTAGACGGGGATGGAATAGACGATCTCGTCGCCGGGGCGGCAGAGCGAGAGGATGGTGGTTGCGACCGCGGCCATGCCGGAGGCGAAGCAGAGCGCCTGATCGGAGTCTTCCCAGACGCGCAGGCGATCTTCGAGAATCTCGAGGACGGGGTTGTTGAGGCGGCTGTAGATCAGTCCCATCGGCCGGGCGGGATCGACGGGGTCGAGCCCGTAGGCCTGTCGAAAGTAAGCCTCACCTTCCTCGGCGCTCTTGAAGACGAAGGTCGAGGTGAGGAAGAGCGGCGGCTTGATCGCGCCTTCGGACCATTCGGGGTTGTAGCCGTAGCCCATCATGAGCGATTCGGGATGGACGGCGCCTTTTCGCGACTTGAACTCCATGGATCCTCCGGGCACGGGGGCGCGTCGAAGGCGCGCCGTGCGCAAGCGCCCCATTGTGCCCGAAAGCCGCTTCGCGGTGCCCTTTAGTCCGAGTCGTCGGCGGAGAAGAGCTCGGCGTCGAAGAGGGCGAGCGGGTCGAAGGGTTCGGTACCGATCTTGGCGCCGAAGTGGAGGTGTGGGCCGGTGACCCGGCCGGTCGCGCCGGCGAGTCCGACGCGGGCTCCGGCATCGATGTCGTCGCCCTCGGCCACGAGCAGCCGGGAGAGGTGGGCGTAGATCGTGAAGAACCCGCCGCCGTGGTCGAGGATGACGGTGTTGCCGGAGAAGTAGAGATCAGCGGCGAGCGCGACGTGGCCGGGCGCGGCGGCGAGGACGGGATCCCCGGTCTTCGCCCGCAGGTCGACGCCGCTGTGGGGCGAGCGCGGCTGGCCGTTGTAGACGCGGCGCTTGCCGAAGGGTGAGGAGATGCCACCTGGCACGGGGCGCACGAGGGGCGCTTCGGGAAGCGCACGTGCGGTGCGGCGCTCGTAGACGGCTGCGGTTCGCGCACGGTCGGCCTCGATCCGCTTCTGTACGGCGGCGGGCGGCTCGACGTAGCGCGATTCGACTTTGAGGTGCTCGGTGGGAAAGGCGCGGGCTTCGATTGCGAGCGCGCGCTCGCCGCGCGCTTCGCGACCCGAGGCGGTGGTCCCGGAAAGGGAGAGCAGCGTGGTGCCCTCGGCGTCGTCGATGCCGATGACGCCGAAGGCGACGAAGTTCTCGCCGCCGCCCGCTCGGACGAAAGCGAGCTCGCGCTCGCCGAGGCGCCCCCGCACGGACGCGAGCGGCTCGTCGGCGTGAACGAGAACCCGCACGACTTCGCCCTGCGCGAGCGCACGCGCGCGGACTTCGATGTGAATGGGAACGAGACTCGTGCTCTCGTCGAGCGCGTAAAGTGCGAGCGACGCGCTCAGGGCGACGGCGAGGAGGGCGAACGCGTTTCGCGTCCGCCGCCCCATGCCGGCGCCGGGCCGTCGTCGCGAGCAAGTGCTCACGATTCGGGAAGCAGAACGGCGCGTAGCCGGTTGTCGCCGGTGAGGTAGCGGCGCGCGGCGTCCTGGACGAGTTGCGGATTCACGGTCTCGAAGAGTTTTTCGTACGCCGGGATGGCGTCGATGCTCTCTTCGATCTGCAGCGTGTAGGCGAGCGTCGAGATCCAGAAGCCGTTGCGCTGCAGGGAGACCTCGCGTTCGCGAATCATCTGCTGGCGCACTTTATCGGCGACTTCGGCGGGGACGCCGTCGCGCACGACGCGCGCGATCTCCTCTTCGACGGCGGCGATCATCGCTTCGACGCTTTCGGGAGCGCAGCCGAAGGTGACGTCGATGGCGTAGCCGGGGTCGGGGTCTTTCCAGAGTCCGCCACCGACGCCGACGCCGTAGGTGCCGCCCATGTCCTCGCGCAGGATCTCGCGCAGGCGAATGTCGAGTGCGTCGGTGAGGGCACGCATGGCGAAGCGCGATTCGCGGTCGAAGGTGGCGGGGCCGTGCCACGAGAGGCGGACGCGGCTCTTGGGCTCGGCACCGCGCCGGACTTCGACTTTCTGCGGGCCGAGCGCACGACGGTCGCCGAGATCGCGCCAGGTTTCCTTGCGGCCGGCGGCGGGGAGTCCGCCGAGGTACTGGCGGATGAGCGGTTCGTCCTGCGCGAGGTCGATGTTCCCGACGAGGACGACGGTGAGGTCGCCGAGATCGGCAAAGCGCTCGCGGAAGATGGCGAGGGCGCGCTCGGCATCGAGGGCGTCGATGTCGGTCTCGGTGAAGGGCCGGTGGGCGAAGTGCCCGCCCCACATGACGCGCTCGACTTCGTCCGAGAAGACGGCGTTGGGGTCGGATGTGCGATTGCGAACGAACTCGCGCCAGGAGGTGCGCAGCGCGTCGAATGCGGCGGGATCTTGGCGCGGGCTGGTCGCCCAGGCGTAGAGCAACTCGAGCATGGTCTCGAAGTCGGTGCGCGTCGCCGATCCCGAGAAGCCTTCATAGTCCTCGTTGAGGAAAGGGCGAGCGAACGCCTGCTTGCCCGCGAGGTAGCGCCTCAGGTCGGCGCTGTTGAAAGGACCGATGCCGGACTCGACGACGATGGAATCGGCGAGCGAAGCGAGGACGTGCTCGTCTTCGCCGACGAGCGAGTAGCCGCCGGGGCTGAAGGCGCGCAACAGGATCTCGTCGTTCTGCAAGGTCGTGGGCTTGACGTAGACCTTGACGCCGTTGGCGAGCGCAAGTCTGGTCACGCCGACGGCTGGGTACTCTTTGCGCTCGACGACGGCGGAGCCGGCGGGCGCTTCGGGCAGGAGGGGCTCGTCGATGACGCGATCGACGTAGGGAGCGATCTCCTGGGCGCCGGTGTTCTTCGCGACGGCGAGGAGCGCCTCGGGGGCGGGGTGGGTGACGCCGTCTTTCTCGGGACCCGAGTAGAGGACGACGCGGCTACCCGACGCGAGGAGGCGGCGCGCCGCGGCATCGACCTCGGCGAGTTCGATGCCCGGCAGGAAGCGCCGGTGTAGAGCCAGCTCGTACGCGATGCCGGGGATGGGATCGTCGTCGAGGTAGTGGCCGACGAGCTCGCCGGCGTAACCGTAGGACTCTTCTTTGTCGCGCTCCGCAAAGGCGGATTCGAGCTGGCTGAGCACCTCGGCTTTGGTGCGCTCGAGTTCGCTTTGCGTGAATCCATGGCGGACGACGCGCTCGGCCTCGGTGAGCGCCGAGCCGAGACCGCGCTCAACCTGCCCTTCGCGGGCGATGACGCGCGCGATCGTGACGTCGATGCCGCCGACGAAGGACCCAGCGCCGAAGAAGGCGGCGACGAAAGGCGGGTCGGCTTGCTCGGAAAGTTCGGCGAGCCTCTCGTTGAGCATGCCGAAGGCGAGGTCGTCGACGACGCTGCGACGGTAGTCGCCGTGGGTGAGCAACCGTTCTTCGGGTCGCTTGTCGTAGATGGTCACGGAGGTCGTCGTCACTTCGGGATCGGTGGCGACGGAGACGAGCGGCTCTTTGTGCGCGGGAACCCCGAAGGACTCTCTCTCGCGCGCGGGCTGGGGATTGGTGAGTGCGGCGAAGTGCTTCTCGATGAGCGCGGCGAGGCGATCCGGGTCCTCGTCGCCGACGGCGACGACGGCCATGAGTTCGGGCCGGTACCAATCGCGATAGAAGCGGCGCAGCGCGTCGTGCGAACCGGATTCGATGACTTCGCGCAAGCCGATGGGCAGGCGCTCGGCGTAGCGCGAGCCCTGGAGGAGAACGGGGAATTGCTTGTCGCGAATGCGCGCGCCAGCGCCGCGGCCTTGGCGCCATTCCTCGAGGATGACACCGCGCTCTTTGTCGATCTCCTCGCTCTCGAAAGAGAGTCCGGACGCCCAGTCCTGGAGGATCAGAAAGCCGCGCTCGAGCGTCGCGGCGTCGTCCGTCGGGACCTGCAGCATGTAGACGGTCTCGTCGAAGCTGGTGTAGGCGTTGAGGTCGGGACCGAAGCGCATGCCGATCCCTTCGAGATAGTCGATGAGTTCTTGTTTGGCGAAGTTCTTGGTCCCGTTGAACGCCATGTGCTCGACGAAGTGCGCGAAACCGCGCTGATCTTCGTCTTCGAGCACGGATCCGGCCCGCACGGCGAGCCGGATCTCGACACGATTCTCGGGCTTCGCGTTCTGTCGCACGAACCAGCGCACGCCGTTGGGCAGAACGCCCGCACGAACCGCGGGATCGCGGGGCAGCAGGACGTCGTTCGCAGCGGCGGCCGCGGCCGCGGGATCGGCTTCGGGGAGCAGAAACGCCTCGCCAGGCGAGCGCGGAGCAGGGGAAAGGGGCGTGGGAGTGGGAGAGGTGGGGGCAACCGCGGTCGATGGTGCGGGAGCGGCTGTCGCTCCGGAGGTCCCCGATCGCGCGGTCGCGCACGCCGGCATCAACAAGAGCGAACCGAAGGCGATCGTAGCAAGAACACACATCGGAGTGGCACGCACGATCGAGAACCTCCCTGCCCGCGACGGCGGGCGCACGACGACGATGCCAAACGAAGCACGGGTCGGCAACCTAATCCGATCTACTCATGAAGCCCTGGCCGAGAATGCCGGAGCTGCCAGCCGGCCACTCGCATGCGCTCGCTCTGGGGCGTCAGGGCCCGGACTCTCCAGGAAGCCCTGGTCGAAGATGCCGGATCTTCCCGTCAACTCAGGTTTCATGAATAGGCCGGGCTAAGGGCTCGAGAAACGGTCCGCGCTAGAATGCGCTTCGTGAGCGTGATCTACGTCGTCCTGCCACTCTCCATTTTGTTGGCGATCGTGGCGGTGATCCTCTTCGTCCTCGCGGTGCGGCGTGGCCAGTTCGACGACCTGGAGACGCCGGGCGTTCGCGTGCTTCTCGACGACGATCCGGTCGCCGGGACGCGCGACACCGATCGCGCGGGCTCGGAGGCGAATCGCACCGCGAGCGCAGACGAGAAGAGCCGCCAGGACGGCGGCTCTTCCAAGCCCTGACGCGCGGCGTGGCGCCCGGACTGGCCGAAAAAGGGGTCAGTCGATCGCGATCTCGAGTTTCGCTCCGATGGCATCGCCACGGGAGGGTTCGAGCGAGATCTCGACGATCCATCGCGCACCTTCGGGACGCGCAGGCGGATTCGCCGCGGCCTTGAAGGACAACTCGACGGCGCGATCGGGGTAGAGCGCGATGTCCTTGCCGCCCGTCAGTTCGAGGGCGATCGGTTCCGCGAGCCGGTAGGTGCGAGCGATGGTGAAGGGCAGGCTCGTGTCCTTCGCGTCGGGGTCGGCGAGGGCGGGGTCGATGCGTAGCGTCGCCTTGGTGGTCTCGGCGCCGTCGCGACGGCGAAGCTGGGTGTCGAGCAGGCGATAGGACATGCCGTCCGAGACGAGCGGATCGCCACTGTCGTCGAGCATGCGGACGGCGACGTCGGTGATCTTGGTCCAGGCGGCGCTCGTCGTCTCGATGTGGAGGTCGACGCGCTCGAACGCGGGCCCGAGTTCGAGCGGCATCTCGAGGCGCCCGGCTTTGGCCTTGGACTCGCCCTCGAGGCGGAAGCCGACGAGGCGCGCGGTCATGGTGCCTCGGAAGGTCTCGCGGCTTCGATTGCGCAGCTCGAACGACCCGCGCGGCGTCCCGCCCTCCGCGATCGAGAGCGTAGCGTCGCCTGCGGCGAGCGCGAAGGCGTCGAACGCGACCTGCACGTCAACGCCGAGCGTCGCGGAGTTGTCGCGATCGGCGAAGAGGACGATCTCCCAGGTGCCGGGAATGAGATCCGCGCCCTCGACCCGTTTCTCGATGCGGTCGACGGGACCGCGACCTGCAAATGGCAGGATGTGACGTCGCCCCTCGGGATCGTGGAGGTAGGTCCGGACGCGATCCGCGCTGCCGGGTGCGACTCTCGTTCGAAGCGTGAAGCCGGTGGCGCCGACAGGCACGCGCACGAAGAAGCGCTCGACGCCGGCGGGTTCGACGCCCGCGCGCGGGAGGGTGAGGGCTTCACCCGGCGCGGGTTCGTGCGGGACTGCGACGCTGACGGGGAAGTCCCATTCCGGGCCGTACTTCTCGCGCTCCTGACGCGAGGCGCCCTTCTCGTAGGCGAGGATGCGTGCGGTGTAGAGGCCGGGGCTGGCGAGGGCGCGGGGGTCGTAGATCAGCCCGAACTCGATCGCTTTCGCGGATCTTGTGTAGACGGACGCGCGATCGGGCTTGACGAAGGGCGCCGTCGAAACGAGGTCGAAGGCGCGGTAGAAGTCGCTCTTCTGCTGCGCGGTCACGGAGGCGGCGAAGAGCGGCGACACGTCGACGTCCTGGCGGTCCGGTGCGAAAGGAGGCACGGCACCGCGCCAGTGGGCTGCAGGGCCTTCGCCCCCCGGCATGTCGGGGGACGCGGTGCGCACGGTCCACGCGAGGGGTTCGGTTTCGCCACGGCCGGCGAGCACTTTGTAGATCTCGTAAGCGCGCGGCACGTCGACCATGCCGGGGCCTTGGTCGAGCACGGTGGCACCCGGGATCGGGCGTGCGCCGCGGCGCAGCGCCGCCTTGACGAGCGGCCCTCGCACGGGCACTCCCTCCGCGACGGCGGCGCTCATCAGGAGAGCGGCGGCCCCGGCGGTCTGCGGCGACGCCATCGAGGTGCCGCGCATGACGTCCGCTCCGTCCCGGAAGGCGGGGACGGTCGAGGCGGCGAAGCCGGGGGCGACGATGTCTGGCTTGGCGGTCTCGGCGCCGCGTGAGGAAAAGTCGAAGACGCGGTCACCGCCGAGATCGACGCCGTAGATGTCGCGGGCCGTCGCGCGGTTCATGACGGCTCCCGAGGCGATGACGTGCTCCGCCGCGGAAGGCAGGCCGGCGGTCGAGAGTCCCGGCCCCTCGTTGCCATTGGTGACGGTGCCGACGAGTCCCGGTGTTTTGACGAGCAGCCGGTCGATCTCGGCCTCCATCCCCGCTGCGCCTTCGTCCTCGCTGCCGACGCCGTAAGACATCTGAGCGACGACGGGCACGCTGCGCTCGCGCGACCAAGCGGCCGCGTAGTGCCACGCGCGCCACATCGAGCCGCTGGTCGTTGCGCCGCCCGAAAGCTGGTTGTTGCCGATCTTCAGCGAGATGATCTGCGCCCCGGGAGCGACGCCGTGCTGATCGGCTTGGCCGCCGATCTGGTGACCGGCGGCGATCCCCGCGACGTGCGTTCCGTGGGCGTTGTCGTCGAAGACGAAGGTCACGGTCTCGCGACGGTCTTCCCAGAGGTTGAGCGCGATCGCGAGCGGAGCGCGATCGTCGCGACGCTCGGCGCTGCCGAGCACGAAGACCTCGGGCATCTCGAGGAAGTCCGCGCGGACTTTCTCGTCGTCGAGGCGCCCATCGCCGTCGGTATCGACGACGACGTGGCGCTTCGTACCGTCGTGCTCGGGCGAGGCGTAAACGACGACGCCGAAGACGCCGTCCTCGCGGCCATCGCCGTCCAAGTCACTCGCATCCGATCCGACGAGGGTCGCCTCTCGGAGATAGCCCACGAGCAGTGAGCCCTCCTGCGGCGCGGGCATCAGCGCGTCGAGACCGCGCAGCCAAGGTCCATCGCCCGCGTGAATGCCCGATCCCGCGGCATCGCTTCCCGGGACCGCGGTCTCGAGGGAGACATCGCCCTGGCCGGAGAAGTCACGGAGGTCGAGGATCTTGGTCGCCCCGGTGGATGTCGTGAGCAGTCCCTGGACCCGCGCGTCGACCCCTGTGTCGATCACCGCGATGACCACCCCGCGGCCGTCCCATGTTGGATGAGCGCCGAGGAAATCTTTGGCGCCGATCGCGCTCGTGCTGAGGAATTCCCATGGCCGCGCCTCGGCCGGAGGGGGCGCCTGGGCGAGGGTGAAACCTGCCAGGCAGACGACACAAAGCACTGTTGCGGCGGTTTTGTTCACGAATCGGCCTCCGTGGGTGGCGGGGGGATGGTACTCCGCCTCGGCCTCGGACGGGACGCGCGCCCGAGCTCACCTTATGATGCGCGCCACCGGAGACGAGGGTTCGCGAAGGAACTGTGGGGGATCGATGGAACGCGAGGAATTGCGAGTGAGGCGGGGCCTCACTCGAGCCGCCGACGCCGGTACGGCCGTCCGGGAGTTGGTGGAGCAACTCGGACAGGACGACTCGCGGCTCGTCCTCGTCTTCGTCTCTCCCGATCGCGATCTCGATCGCCTCGGTCCGCTGCTCCGCGAGGCATTCCCGTGCCCCGTCGTCGGCTGCACGACCGCTGGCGAGGTCTCGGCCGCGGGGTACACCGAGAACTCGATCGTCGGCGTGAGCTTCGCCGGCCCCGCGCTTCGGGCGCACGTCATGGCGCTCGGTCCACTCGCGCACTTCGACGCCCGCTCGGTCGGCCGGGCCGCCGATATCGTGCGTTCCCGGCTCGAACTGGCGGCGGAGTTCGATCGTACGCGCCTCTGCGGGTTGCTCTTCGTCGATGGACTCTCGATGCGCGAGGAGCAGATCACGGCACTCCTGCACGAGAGTTTCCCCGGGCTCTGCCTCGCCGGTGGCTCGGCGGGCGACGGAGGCCGCTTCGTGCGCACTCACGTGCTGATCGACGGCTGCTTTCGTAGCGATCATGCGGTGGCCGCGATCATCGAGTCGGCGGTGCCCTTCGAACTCTTCCGCATCCAGCACTTCCGACCGACCGAGAGAAAAGTCGTGATCACGGCGTGCGACCCGGAACGGCGGCGCGTTTACGAGATCGACGGTGGGCCGGCGCCGGAGGAGTACGCCCGAGCCGTCGGGGTCGCGGAGCCCGCGCACGTCGAACGCGCGCTCGCGACGCACCCCCTGATGCTGCGCATCGGCGGCGAGTATTTCGTCCGGTCGATTCAGCGCGTCCACGAGGACGACTCGCTGAGCTTTTTCTGCGCGATCGACGAGGGCCTCGTACTGACCGTCGCCGAGGGGGGCGATATCGTGGACGCCCTCCGCGCCGGTTTCGACGATCTCAGGCAGCGCATCCCCGAGCCGATCGTCGTCCTGGGATTCGACTGCGTGTTGCGCCGCCTGGAGATCGAGCGCAAGGGGTTGCGCGCCGAGGTCGAGCGGATCTTCGGGACGCTGCCGATCGCGGGATTCAGCACTTACGGCGAGCAGTTCAACGCGGTGCACATCAATCAGACCTTCGTCGGTCTGGCGTTCGGCTCGCGATCATGAGCGAGCGGCGCGTCGGGAATCTCGAATCGGGAAGGGGCGACGAGCGGGAGGAGCTTCAGCGTCGGGTCGCGAAGCTCGAGAAGATCAATCGCGTGCTCATGGAGCGCGTCGAACGCTCTGTCGACATCGCGGGCGACGCCTATTCGCTCTTCGAGACCAACATCCTTCTCCAGCAGAAAGTACAGGAGCGCACCGAGCGTCAAGAGCGCGCCAACCGTGCCTTGCGCCGCGAGATCGGCGAGCGCGAGCGCGTGCAAGCGGAGATGGTCGCGCGCGACCGTCTGCTGGAGGCGCTCGCCACCGCTGCGAACGCGCTCTTGACGATCTCGGACCAACGCGAGGCCATCGACAAGGCCCTGGCCGGCGTGGGCGAGGCGATGAACGCGGACGGCGCCGCGATTCACCAGGTCAGCGGTCACTTCGAGAGCGGCTCTCCGCGCTTTAGGCGCGTCTTTGCGTGGCAGCCGCCGAGAGTGCCTCCGGCGCGGCCCTCCACGGATGTTCCGGAGCCGTCGGAAGCGCACTTCCACCTCTGCGAGGACCGCCTCGGACGCGGCGAGCAGTGCGCGTTGCGCGCCAGTGGCTCGCTCGTCGACGAGTCCGAGGCACAGGAGGCGAGTTCCGCGCCGGAGATCCTGCTCACGCCGATTCGCGTCGACAACGACCTCTGGGGCGTGCTCGAAATCACCGACGCCCGCGGGCGCCGCTGGCAGGAGGCCGAGACGTCGGCGGTTCGCATGCTCGCGGGCAGCATTGCCGGGGCGATCGGGACGGCCCACACGACCGCGCGGCTGCGCGACGCCCGCGATCAGGCCGAGCGCGCGAGCCGCATCAAGTCCGATTTTCTCGCGAACATGAGCCACGAGATTCGCACGCCCATGAACGGCATCACCGGCATGTTGCAATTGCTGGGCGACACACCGCTCTCTGACGAGCAAGCCGAATACCTGGCCACGTTGCAGGGTTCGGCGGCGACGCTGCTCAAAGTCATCAACGACATCCTCGACTTCTCGAAGATCGAATCCGGCCGGCTCGAACTGGAAAATCTGGAGTTCGACCTGGTCTCCGTGATCGAAAGCACGGTGGGACTTTTCGCCGCGACGGCTCAGCAGCGCGGACTGGAACTCGAGGTCGACATCGCGGCGGACGTGCCGGCGACGGTGATCGGCGATCCGCTGCGGTTGAGGCAGGTTCTGGGCAACTTGGTCGGCAACGCCGTGAAGTTCACGCTGAGCGGTCACGTCTTTGTGGAGGTCACGCTCGTGCGCCGGGCCGCGACTCACGACACGCTGCGCGTGCTCGTCCACGACACGGGGATCGGCATTCCCTCCGACAAGATGGACCGGCTCTTCGAGCCGTTCTCGCAGGTCGATCCGTCGATGACGCGTCGCTTCGGCGGAACAGGCCTCGGGCTCGAGATCTCGCGCCGATTGGTCGAACTCATGGGCGGCCGGATCGGCGTCGACAGCCTGCCGGACGCCGGCTCGACGTTTTGGTTCACGGTGCGATTCGACCGCGCGCCGGCGGCGCGCGCCGTCTCGAGCGGCGAGCCGCTCTCGGGCAGGCGCGTGGTCGCGATCACGCCGAGCGCGCTCGTCTCGAACGTGCTCGCGCGCGTGCTGGGGCGGGCGGGGGCCGACGTACGAGTCCACCGGGATGCGCGCGAGGCGATGATGGCGCTTCGCGAGGGGCTCCCCGAGCGTGCCGCGGTGGTGGTGGACCTCTCGATCGGACTGGACGTTGCGGAGACCCTCTTTGATGCCGTGGGGCACGGCTCCACGTCGTCGACCATCGTGACCGTCGTTCTCGCCGACACGCTCCATCGCGCGGTTCTCCCGCCGCTTCTCGAGCGTGGAATCACGGCCTGCTTGGGACGGCCCGTCTCCCAGCGGGCGCTCATCGAGGCGCTGCGCTCGCGCCCCTCGCGCGCGGCCTCCGCGTTCGTCGACAGGGCGGGCGTCCTTCCGTCGTCTCGCGAGGTCGACCGCTCCGGGGATCAGGTGCGGCTGCTCCTCGCGGAAGACAACCTGGTCAATCAGAAGGTCGCGACGCGCATGCTCGAGCGCGCCGGCTATCGCGTCGATGTCGTTGCGAACGGAAAAGCCGCAGTCGAAGCCGTCCGCCAGCGGCACTACGACCTCGTTTTGATGGATTGCCAGATGCCCGAGTTGGACGGATTCGCGGCGACACGGGCAATCCGCGCTTCCGGTGGATCCGAGTCGTTCGTGCCGATCGTCGCGTTGACCGCGCACGCGCTCAAGGGCGATCGCGAAGCGTGCCTAGCCGCAGGCATGGATGGCTATGTCGCGAAACCAATCGATCGCGCCGAGTTGCTCGACGTGATAGAGGCGCTTCTGCGCAGGCGTCAGCTCGGATCCGCGCCGTAAGTCCGAACAATTGCCATGTCGAGATCGTGCGCGACGGATTCGATCTGCTCGCGAGCGGCGGGCGATGGTGAACGCGGGGCCAGGCGCGCGAGAAAACGTCCGCGCCGGAACCACAGCCATGATCCGTCGTCCGCGGCGGTCGATGCGAAGCCCAGCTGCGCGACGGGCGCGCCGGCGGGCGCGCGTTTCCAGGCGTGTTCGGCTCCGGTACCGCGCTCGAAGATGAACAATTGCGCGGCGACCGCGGGTGATTCGTGCGCCCACGCGAGCAGCCACTCGCAAGACTCTCGTGCGAGAACCTCAGCCTCGCCAGGAACCGCCTCCGGCAAGCGATCCCAGGGATAGGCCGCGGTCGGCTCGGGGTAGCCGCGCAACGCCGGTTGTGTTTGGCGCGCGGCGGCCGCGGCCACCTTTTCCTCTTCGCGAGAAGCGTTCAGCGCGCGCATCTGCCAGGTGATCAGGACGGTCATCAAGATTCCGGCCAGGATCAGCACTGCGGGGCCGATCCAGGACGAGGTCTCGGACGTGCTCTTGTCGCGCGAGGGCTTCTTGTGAGTCGCCATTCGTCTTCACCTCGGGGCGGTCGAACCGAGCGACTCGCACCACCAATCTACGGTGTTCCCGACGCGGTCGCGGAGGTCTCGGTCTCCCAGACGCCCGTGCGCAAATACTCGTCGATCGAAGCGGCCGCGACGCGGCCGGCTCCCATTGCCAGGATCACCGTCGCGCCGCCGGTGACGATATCACCACCGGCGAAGACGCCGCGCTTGGTCGTGCGGCCCGTCTTTTCGTCGGCGACGACGGTGCCCCACTTGGTGTGCTTGATCTCGGGGGAGGTCTTCTCGATCAGGGGGTTCGACTTGTTGCCGATCGCGACGACGGCCATGTCGCAGGGAATCGAGATGGCGCTGTTCGGAATCGGCTCCGGCTTGCGGCGGCCGCTCGCATCGGGTTCGCCGAGCTGCATGCGCTCGACGGTGACCGACTTGACCCAGCCGCGTTCGTCCGCCTCGAAGGCGAGCGGATTGGTGAGCATCAGGAATTCGACGCCCTCTTCTTTGGCGTGATGAACTTCCTCGATGCGCGCGGGCATCTCGGCTTCCGAACGCCGATAGAGGATCTTCGCGGTCTTCGCGCCCAGGCGCAGCGATGTGCGCACGGCGTCCATCGCGGTGTTGCCGCCGCCGAAGACACAGACGTTCTTGCCCTTCACGTCGAAGACCGGCGTCTCGGTGTCCGAGGCGAAGGCCTTCATCAGGTTCACGCGCGTGAGGAACTCGTTGGACGAGTAGATTCCGATCAGATTCTCGCCGGGGACGCCGAGGAAGCGCGGCAGGCCCGCGCCGACGCCGAGGAAGACGGCGTCGTAGCCCTCCTTCTCGAGCAGTTCCTCGACGGTGTCCGTCATGCCGATGACGGCGTTGGTGACGAACTTGACCCCCATCTTGGTGAGCTGGTCGATCTCGGTGCGGACGATGCTCTTGGGCAGCCGGAACTCGGGGATGCCGTAGACGAGCACGCCGCCCAGTTCGTGGAGCGCCTCGAAGACGGTGACGTCGTGTCCGAACCTGGCGAGGTCGGTGGCACAGGAGAGGCCCGCCGGACCGCTGCCCACCACGGCGACGCGCTTGCCGGTCTTCTTCTCCGGAGGAGCCGCCGAGAGCAGGCCCTGGTTGCGCTCGTAGTCGGCGACGAAGCGCTCGAGATAGCCGATCGCGACGGGCTGGCCCTTCTTGCCGAGAATGCAGTTTTTCTCGCACTGCTCTTCTTGCGGGCAGACGCGACCGCAGATCGCGGGAAGCGAGCTGTCGCGCTTGATCATCTTCGCCGCTTCGTCGAACTTCTCGGCTACGATGAGGCGAACGAAGTCCGGAATCTGGATGTTGACCGGACAGCCCTCGATGCACTTCGCGTTTTTGCACTCGATGCAGCGCTGCGCCTCGAGGATCGCGAGTTCGGCCGTGAATCCGAGGTTGACTTCCTCGAAGTTGCGCGCACGCGCGTGCGGATCCTGTTCGATCATCTTCTGGCGGGGGATCGCCCGCCGTTCTTTCATCGGAAGGGGCTCGGCCATCGTCGTTCTCCCTGGGTGTCCTCGAGGGTCCTCTGCTCTCGCTGCTGATCGGAAAGCCTCTCCGCGCATGCTGGTCGCACCCGCGGATCCCCGTGGGCGCGCGCGGAGGACGTTTCGACTAACGTCCTGCGTCCGCTGGGCTGGTGCCTTCCTTCAAATTGGCGATCTGGGTTTCGAGCCGGCAGGGCTCGCCCCCGTGCTCGCTCTCGAACTCGGCAAGCTTCGCGCGCTCGAAGTCGAGATAAGCGCGGTTGCGCATCGAGAGCAGTTGGAAGTCGACGTCGTGGGCGTCGAATTCGGGACCGTCGACGCAGGCGAAGCGCGTCTTGCCGCCGACTTCGACGCGGCAGCCGCCGCACATGCCCGTACCGTCGACCATGATCGGATTGAGGCTGACGACGGTCTTGATGCCCAGGGGGCGCGTGAGATCCGCGACGGCCTTCATCATCGGGACGGGGCCGATCGCGAGTACGAAGTCGAGCTTGCGGCCCTCGTCGATGAGAGTCTGCAACTTGGTGGTCACGAAACCGTGGAAACCGTACGACCCGTCGTCGGTGGTCGGATAGACCTCGTCGCACACCGCGCGCATCTCGTTCTCGAGGATGACGAACTCGCGGGTGCGGCCGCCGATGATCGAGATCACGTGGTTGCCGGCCTGCTTGAGCGCGACGGCGGTGGGGTAGGCGATCGCGGTTCCGACGCCGCCACCGATCGACACCGCGGTGCCGAAGTTCTCGATGTGCGAGGGCATGCCGAGCGGTCCCGCGACGTCGGGCAGCGAGTCGCCGGCCTCCAGCGCGTTGAGCCGCTTGGTCGTCTTGCCGACGCCCTGCGCGATGATCGCGATCCAGCCCTCGGCGGGATGGCTGTCGGCGATCGTCAGGGGGATGCGCTCGCCATCGCCGGCGACGCGGAGGATCACGAACTGTCCGGCTTTGCGCTTCGCCGCGATCTTCGGCGCTTCGATGCGGAAGTACTTGACGTCGGGTGCGAGGAACTTGGCTTCGAGGATTCGGAACATGCGCGTCGCTCTCCCTGCCCGTGCCTGAGTCCCGCGGAACCATCCCCGCGAAGGGTCAGGTGCTGAGTCGCCAATACTGTCGCGAAACGGCTTGTTAAGCTAGTTTGTAATTTTACTCAACTAACCTTGTTTCGTCACGGGGTACGGACAAAAAAATCTGACTTGATAGTTAGCATGTGGATCGAGTATAACTCCAGTCCGGCTTGCCCCAGGCGGGCCGCCTTCCAGCCGCGGGTGTCGGCCAGGAGCTTTCGATGAGCAAGACGTTGGACGATCTCCTCGATGTCGCGATCCACCACGAGCAGCTCTCCCAGGCGATGTACCGCGCGGCACAGCAGGCCGTGACTGATCCCGAAGCGCGCCGCTTCCTCGGCGTCCTGGTCGAAGAAGAGGAAGGCCACGAGCGCATGTTGAAGCAGCTCAAGCAGATGGAGGTGTACGAGGGATCCGTGCCGCTCGACGACCCCACCATCCTCGAGCCCGGTCGCGACTCCCACGGGGCTCCCGAGAAGCCCCTCGGCCCGAACGCCTCGATCGACGAGATCATCGACCTCGCCCTCTCGCGGGAGTTTCGCGCCCGCCAGCTCTTCCTCCGACTTGCCGAGACAACTCGCAGCGCCGAACTCAAGCAGCTCTTCGAGAACTTGGCGAAAGAGGAAGAAGCCCATCACCGGGACATCGAACGCCGCTTCCGCGCGGCCCAGGGCATGATGGGTGACGAGAACTGAACTCGCCCGGCATGCCTTGTGGAGGTTGACGATGCCGGCGCGAAAGGCCTAGAGTCAGGCACGGTTCAGGCCGGAATCGTCACCGGGGGTGAGACCGCCGCGGTGCCGATCCTTGATCGCTCTCCCGCGGAGGACCTCATGGAATCGGATCATCTTCCGCCTCGCGCGGCGCTGAGGTTCCGCCGATCGATGTCGACACAGATGCCTGTGCTTCCCGAGGCTTCCTGGATTCCGCCTCGCCTTTCTTTCGCCGCCCGCGCCCTCGTCAACGCTTCCTACGAGCAGGGCTGCGGAATGCGCTTTCTTCTCGACGGCGATGTCGCCGAGGTTGCTCGCGCTCTCGATTCCACCCCCGAGACCGTGCGCGAGCTTCGCGAGTACTTGATGGCCGGTCGGGCCCGCTTCGGCGGGATCCTGCGCGGCCGCGCTTGATTTTTTTGCCGAATCGCTCACGCTTCTGACGTCGCGGCCGCGCGCTTTTGGCGCGCGGTCGTCGTTTTGCGGGCTCGGGCGTCGCCGCGTCGCGAGCGCCGCGTCCCGCGGGAGGGGCACTCGTGTTCTCCGTCCAGCATCGGCGTCGCGTCGTCGTCGCGCTCGGTGGCAACGCCATCACCCGGCCGGGAGATCGCGGTACCGTCGAGGAGGACTACCGTAACCTCGACGAAAGTCTCGACGGCATCGTCACCCTGCTCGAGCAGGGCTACGAACTGGTCATCACGCATGGCAACGGCCCGCAGGTGGGTAACCAGATGATCCGCGTGGAACTCTCGCGCGGCGAGGCTCCCGACCTGCCACTGGATCTCATGGGCGCGGATATCCAGGGCGGACTCGGCTACATGATCGAGCGCGTCATGCGCGAGAAGATGCGGGGCCGCGGACTGGCGACGCGTGTGTGCTGCTTGCTCGCCATGGTCGAGGTGAACTGGGACGATCCCGCGATGAACGAACCCAGCAAGTTCGTCGGCCCCTTCTATCGCGAGGATCAAGTCGCCGAACTGCGCGAGAAGCGCGGCTGGGTGGTGAAAGAAGACAAAGGCCGCGGCTGGCGGCGCGTCGTGCCCTCGCCCGAGCCGCTCCGAGTCGTCGAACAGGCCGAGATCTCCGCGCTCGTCGACGCGGGATGCGTCGTCATCTCGTGCGGAGGCGGCGGGATCCCGGTCGCGCGCACCGAGACCGGCTCGATCGTCGGCGTCGAGGGCGTCATCGACAAGGACCTCGCGTCCGCGGTGCTCGCGCTGCAGATCGGCGCTCCGGAACTCTTCGTTCTCACCGCCGTCGAGAAGGTCTATCTGGGTTACGGCAAGCCCGACGCGCGTCCGATCGATCAACTCTCGGTGCGCGAAGCGCGTGCGCTTCTGAGCGCGGGCGAGTTCCCGGCGGGCAGCATGGGCCCCAAGATCGAGGCCGCCTGCCGCTTCGTCGAGGGTGGCGGGGGGCGCGTCTTGATCACCGACATCTTCAAGCTCCAGGACGCCCTCGCGGGCAAGACGGGTACCTGGGTCACGGCCTGATCCGGTCCGGAGTAACCGAAGTCCGCGGCCGAACAAGTCTCGGTGGGTCGCGGTGTATCCTGACTGTCCGCGTCGCGCGTGCGAGTGACGGCATACCCTGTCGCGACGCATTCTCATGGAGGTCCGCATGCAGCTCGGCATGATCGGTTTGGGCCGGATGGGAGGCGGCATGACGCGCCGGCTCCTCGCACGCGGCCACGATGTCGTCGTCCACGATGTCGACAAGGACGCGATGGCACGGCTCGTCGCGGATGGAGCGCGGCGCGCGGATTCGCACGAGGCGCTGGCAGAAGCGCTCGACGCGCCGCGCGCGGTGTGGGTGATGGTCCCCGCGGGCGGGACCACCGAGCGCGTGATCGATGCGCTCTCCGAGCACCTGAAGCCCGGCGATATCGTCATCGACGGCGGCAACTCGCACTTCAAGGACTCGGTGCGCCGCGCCGAGCGGCTTGCCAAGCAAGGGATCTTTTTTCTCGACGCGGGGACGAGCGGCGGCGTCTGGGGCGAAGCGCGCGGCTACTGCTTGATGGTCGGCGGCGCGCCCGAGGCGTTCGCGTACGTGACCCCCATCTTCGAGGCGCTCGCCCCGGGCCGGGGCGACGTCGTTCCCGCCGCGGGCCGAGAGGGACGCGCATCGACCGCCGAAGGCGGATACCTGCACTGCGGTCCCGCTGGAGCGGGCCACTTCGTCAAGATGGTCCACAACGGGATCGAGTACGGCCTCATGCAGGCGTACGCCGAGGGTTTCGACATCCTCAAGCGCGCGGCCGGCGACGACATTCCCGAGCACGAGCGCTATCCGATCGACGTCGCCGATGTCGCCGAACTCTGGCGCCGCGGCAGCGTCGTCGGCTCGTGGCTGCTCGACCTCACCGCGAATGCACTCGCCGAGGATCCCGATCTGCGCGGCTTCGAGGGGCGCGTCGCCGATTCGGGCGAAGGGCGCTGGACCGTCGAAACGGCCGTGGAGCGCGCGACACCGGCACCGGTGCTCACCGCGGCGCTCTACGCGCGTTTCCGCTCACGGCAGAGCGCGCCCTTCGCGGACCGCCTGCTCTCGGCGATGCGCTACCAGTTCGGCGGCCATCGCGAACCACGATGAGTTCGCCGGTCGAGATCGGCCCGGATGCGCGACCGGCGCCCCCGGCCGTGATGGTGATCTTCGGCGCCGCCGGAGACCTCGCGAAACGCAAACTCCTGCCCGCGCTCCACAATCTTCGCGCCGCCGGGTTGTTGCCCGATTCCTTCGCCGTTCTCGGCACCGCGACGCGTACGTTCTCGGACGAGGCCTTCGTCGACCTCGTCGCGGCCGACGTGCGCGAGCATCTCGGATCGCACTTTCGTGAGGACGTGTGGTCGTGGCTCGCGGAGCGCGTTTTCTACGAGGGCGGCGATCTGCGCGACCGCGGGCTCTACGAGCGTCTCGCGGGGCGGCTGAACGCAATCGCCGAGAAGCGCGGCACTGCCGGAAGCGCGCTTTTCTACCTCGCCACGCCGCCGAGCTTCTTCCTCGACGCGGTGCGTTCACTGGGCGAGCAGGGCTTGCTCGCGGAGACGCAGGGCCGCTTCCGCCGCGTGATCGTGGAGAAGCCCTTCGGCCACGACCTCGACTCGGCGCGCGCGCTCAATCGCGCGATGCAGGCTTCGCTCGACGAGCGGCAGATCTACCGCATCGATCACTACCTGGGCAAAGAGACGGTCCAGAACATCCTCGTCTTCCGCTTCGCAAACGGGATCTTCGAGCCGATCTGGAACCGCCGCTACGTCGACCACGTCCAGATCACGGTCTCCGAGGAACTCGGCGTCGGGCATCGCGGCCGCTACTACGAGGAGTCGGGTGCGCTGCGCGACATGGTGCCGAACCACCTCTTCCAGGTGCTCGGCTACGTTGCCATGGAACCACCGACTTCGTTCGAGGCCAACGCGGTCCGCGACGAGAAGGGCAAGGTCTTCCGCGCGATTCCGCCGATCGCTCCCGAGGAGGTGCTGACCCGCGTCGTCCGCGGACAGTACGGCTCCGCGCTCTTGCCGGGCGGCGCGTCCGCGACGGCGTACCGGGCCGAGCCGCACGTCCCGCCTGATTCGCGGGTCGAGACCTTCGTCGCGATGAAACTCACGCTCGACAGTTGGCGCTGGGCGGGCGTGCCTTTCTACTTGCGCACCGGCAAGCGCATGCCACGCAGGCTCAGCGAAGTCGTCGTCCAGTTCAAGCACGTGCCGACGATGATGTTCCACGGCACGTCGGTCGAGAAGCTCCGTCCCAACCGGCTGACACTACGCCTGCAGCCCCGGGAGGGGATCGCGCTCTCCTTCGGCGCCAAGGTGCCGGGCCCGACCGTGAGGCTGGGTGGCGTCGACATGGATTTCTGCTACGCCGAACACTTCGGCGATACGCCGAGCACGGGCTACGAGACGCTGCTCTACGACGCGATGAACGGTGACGCGACGCTCTTCCAGCGCGCGGACAGCGTCGAGATGGCGTGGAGCGTCGTCCAGCCCGTCCTCGACGTGTGGTCGGCGCTACCGCCGCGCGATTTCCCCAACTACGACGCGGGAACGTGGGGCCCCAAGGACGCCGACGCTCTGCTCGCCCGCGATGGCAGAGCGTGGAGCAGCGCGCCGTGATCGTCCTCGCCGCGGATGTCGGCGGCACCAACAGCCGCTTCGCGCTCTTCCATGTGGAGCGCGGCGAATATCGGCGCCTGCGCGAGGATGTCCTTCCGAGCGATCGCGATCTGGGTTTTCCGGCGCTCGCGAAGCGCTTTCTCTCCGGCGGAAGCGAGCGTCCGGACATCGCGTGCCTCGGAGTGGCGGGTCCGGTGCGCGAAGGGCACGTCCGCGCGACCAACCTGCCCTGGGAACTCGATGAGGCCGAACTCGCTCGCGACTTGGAAATTCCCCGCGTGCTCTTGATCAACGATCTCGAGGCGACGGGCTGGTCGCTCGACGGGCTCGATGCCGAAGCGCTCGAGACCCTCCACGAAGGTGCGCCGGGCGCGCAGGGCAACCGCGTCATCGTCGCGGCGGGAACGGGCCTCGGCGTGGGTGTGCTCACGTGGGACGGGCGGGCGCACCACGTCTCGCCCTCGGAAGGCGGGCACGTCGGTTTCGCGCCCGCGACCGAGATGGATCGCGCTCTCTCCGAGCACCTGGGCACGCGCTACGAGCGGGTCTCTTGGGAGCGCCTCGTCTCGGGCCCCGGGCTCTTCAACATCTTCGAGTTCCTCATCTCCTATCGCCGCCTGATGCCGGCTCCGGAGACGACCGCGGCGATGCAGCACGGCGATGCCGCCGCGGTCATCGTCGGCGCTGCCCAGGACGGGACGTGCGCGCTCTCGGCCGACGCGCTCGACGCGTTCGTGCGCTACTACGGCATGGTCGCCGGTGACCTTGCCCTCGTGACGCTCGCGCGGGGCGGCGTCTATCTCGCGGGCGGCATGGCTCCGCGCATTCTCGCGAAGCTACGCGACGGCGGCTTCATGCGCGCCTTTCTCGCCAAGGGGCGCATGAGCGGCGTCGTCACCGCGATGCCCGTGCGCGTGGTGCTCGACACTCGCGCGGCGTTGCTCGGCGCCGCGCGCCGCGCGGCCGCGCATGCCGCAGGCGATGGACCATGAAGCACGCGCTCACGCTGGGCCGTCATCTCGCTCGCGAGCGGATGCGCCGCGGCGCTGCGGCCGACGACATCGAGCCTTTGCTGCGGCGTCTCGCGTTCACCGCGAAAGCGATCGCTCGCGAGGCGCGCCGCGCGCCCCTCGTCGGCAGCCTCGGACTTTCGGGTTCGCGCGGCGGACCGCTCGCCGAGGCGGCGCGCACGCTCGAGGAGTACGCGTTCGACGCGCTGCTCGGTACGTTCGAAGGCGAAGGTCTCGCCGCCGCGATCGTCGCGGAAGTCGGCGGCGAGGTCGAGATCGCTGCGCTCGACACGAGCTCGCGCGTCCTTCTCTGTGTGGATCCGCTCGATGGTGCGAGCAACGCGGGCGTCAATGGCACGCTCGGCAGCGTCTTCGGCGTCCATCGCCGGCCCGATCGGCCGCGCGGCCTCGAGCCCGAGCGAGAACTGCTCGACGGAGCGCCGCTCGCCGCGGCGGTCACCGTCATGTACGGCCCTGCGACGGTACTCAACTACACGGCGGGCGACGGAGTCTTCGGCTTCACGCTCGACCACGATCTCGGCGAGTTCTTGCTCTCGCACGGCCTCGTGCGCTGCCCAGCCGAGGGCAACGTGGCAGCCGCCCCCTTGGGTCACTCGGACGCCTGGCCACCCGCGGTGCGCGCGTGGTTCACGACGCCGCCGAAGACGCTGCGCTACTCGGGGACGGCTGTCGCCGATATCCATCGTTTGCTGCTCGAGGGTGGCGTGTACTTCTATCCAGCGACGCCCGAGCATCCGCGGGGCAAGCTCCGGGCGTTCTTCGAGGCGGCGCCGCTCGCGCTGCTCGTCGAGCAGGCTCACGGACTTGCGTTGACGGGAGCGGCGCGTGTCCTCGACCATCGCGCGCAAGCTCTCGACGAGACGATCCCGGTGCTCTTCGGAAGTTCCGGCGCCGTTCGAGGGCTTCGTTCCGCGATCGAGTCCGCAGGGGAGGGAGAAACGGAAAGCCCATGACGATGCGCCGGCCGCAACTCGTCGTCGCCCGAGACACGGCGACCTTGGCGAAAGCCGCCGCAGCCGAGCTGCGACGCCGCGCCGCGGAGGCCATCTCGAGCCGGGGCCGCTTTACGGTCGCTCTCTCGGGCGGATCGACGCCGCGCGCGCTCTTTCTCGAACTCGCGGACGGACACGCTCGCGGCGCCCGCCCCCGGCTCGACGACCCGCGCATCCACTGGTTCTGGAGCGACGAAAGGGCCGTGGCGCCCGACCATCCCGAGAGCAACTTCGGCCTCGCGTGGAGTTCGATGTTCGAAGCGGCGCGTCCGCCCTCCTCGTGCGTCCATCGCATCGAAGCCGAGGCCGAAGACCTCGAGCGCAGCGCGCGCGCGTACGAGGCGACGATCGAGCGCGTCCTCGAGAGCAACGGCATGCGGCCGGTCTTCGACGTGATCTGGCTCGGGCTCGGCTCGGACGGGCACGTCGCGTCGCTCTTCCCAGAGAGCCCGGCCGTCTTCGAGGCCCGCCGCCACGTGATCGTCACGGAACACCCGCGCACCGGCGAAGCGCGCTTTACCTTCACACTGCCGCTCATCAACGCGGCGCGCGCCGTGGTCTTCCTCGTCGCCGGTGAGGGCAAGCGGCCGGTGCTGGCGCGTCTGCTCGCTCCCGAGATCGCGGGCGAGCCCTTGCCCGCGAATCTCGTCCAGCCCGAAAACGGCGACCTGCTCTGTTTCGTCGACGCCGAAGCGGCGGGCGCACCGCCGGATCGCGACGGGCCGTGACCGCCCTGCACGCGATCTCGCTCGCGGGCGTGTTCTGCTACGCCGGAGTCGCGTGGCTCGCCGGAGGTTGCCGGGGCGACGTGCCGTGGCGCACGGCCCTGGCAGATACCGCCGACCCGGCCACGGCCGGGGAGG
>CAZPJJ010000010.1:0-30441 GCA_964586535.1 uncultured Acidobacteriota bacterium
CGAGATGGCACGCGGTTGGGTAGACGTCGTTGGTGGATTGGTGAAGGTTGACGTGGTTGCTGGGGTCCACGAGGCGATACTCGCCGCGGCGTCCGCCGAGAATCTCTTCCGCGAGATTAGCCAGTACCTCGTTGGCGTTCATGTTGGCGGAGGTCCCGCCGCCTCCGTGGAGAGCGTGAATCGGAAACGCGTCGATTCTTCGCTCGGCGATCACGCGGTCGGCGGCGGTGGCAATGGCTTCGGCCCGGGTTGCGTCGAGCGAGCCTATGCGCGCGTTGGCCAGAGCGGCGGCCTTCTTGATGAGGACGAGCGCGCGCACCAGGGCCGGATGATCGCTGAGCCGTCGAGCCCCGTCGCTGGGGAAGTTGAGTACCGCTCTCTGCGTCTGTGCCCCGTAGAGGGCAGCCGCAGGAACCTCGATCTCTCCGAGAAGGTCGCTTTCGATGCGCATCGGATGACACCTTCGTGGATCCCGCGGGACGGGAGTCCTCGTTGACCGAACGAACCGTACCTTGCTCTACTTCGCTTACACGCGCCACGGGGGCTAGTAAAAGGGTTCTGAGGCCCTGTAACTGGCGAATCCGAGGCCACGCGAGCCCGTCTGGTGCCATACTACATGGTATAGAACCCAAGGAGGAAGCCGGTGCGCCTCGATCACGTCTTCTACCCGCCTTGCGAGCCGCGCGCGACGGGATCGCTTGCGCTCGACGCTCTCCACACGATGCACTACCAAGAGTGCGGCTCGGCGTCCGGTGCGCCGCTCTTGATCCTGCATGGCGGCCCAGGCGGCGGGATCAATCCCTACTACCGGCAACTCGCGGATCCGCGCCACTACCGGGTCGTGTTGTTCGATCAGCGGGGATGTGGCCAGTCGACGCCGCGAGCCGAACTCCGCGAGAACACGACGGGTCACCTCGTCGCCGACATGGAGCGTCTCCGCGAGCACTTGGGTCTCGATCGATGGATCGTACTCGGTGGTTCATGGGGGAGTACCTTGGCGCTCGCTTACGCGCAGCGGCATCCAGAGCGGGTCGCTGCCCTGGTGCTCACAGGGGTCTTTCTCGCGAGGGGAGCCGACATGGATTGGTGGTGGTATGGATTGCGGCAGGTGTTCCCCGACGCGTGGCAGGCCATGCACGACTTTCTTCCCGAACACGAGCGCGGCGATCTTCGGTCCGCCTATCTGCGGCGCTGCCTGGACCCCGATCCCGCGGTTCATGGTCCGGCGCGTCTCTCGCTGATGACCTATGAAACGGAAGCCTTGGATGTCTGGCCGAACTGGCCGCGCATGGCTTGGCTCCAAGACACGGGCCAGGCGATCGTGATGGGCGGCTTGCTGCCCCACTACGACGCGCACGACTACTTTCTCGAGGAGGGGGAACTTCTGCGTGGTGCGGGCCGGCTCGGAGAGATTCCCGGCCGCATCGTCCAGGGCCGCCATGACGCCGTATGTCCCCCCTGCGGAGCGTTCGATCTGCATCGTTCTTGGCCATGCTCGACCTTGCAGATCGTTGCGGGAGCCGGGCACGCGTGGAACGACCATCAGCTCGGGAGCGCGCTCGTGGGCGCCCTCGATGAACTGCGCGAGCTTCGCTTCTGAACGTCGGCCCCGCAGCTTGGAGGAACGCTCGGATGCAAGTCTCTAAGACGGATTGGATCGAGGCCGGCCTCGAACTCGTTGGATGGGTGGGGGTCAGTGGAATCAAGATCACCGACCTCGCACGCCGCCTGGGAGTGACCAAGGGCTCGTTCTACTGGCACTTCAAGGATCGCGAGGATTACCTCGAAGCGATCGTACAGACCTGGGAGGACGACTCGAGGGAGCTTTTCGCGAAGGTGGACGCCGAGGCCGATCCCCACGAGCGCATCCGGATCTTGCTCTCACTCATGACCGAGCGGGTGGGTCAGCGGAAGGGCCGCTTTCCGGACCACGCCATGTTCACCTGGGCCCACCACGATCGGAAGATCGCCCGGCGCGTGGCGGCGATCGAACAGGAGCGTCTCGAAGTCCTCGGTCGTTTGGCGCGTGATCTGGGGTTCGCGCGAGGAGAGGGCGAGACGCGCGCTCTCATCATCTATCTGTCCGCGGCGAGTTGGTTGGAGCGCGAGTATCGCTGTCCGGAACTGCTCCCGCGCTACGAGGTGTTTTTCCGGAACGTCTTCGACCTACTCCTGGCACGTCCGCCCGAGACCGCACCGGCTTCGCCACGACCCTCAGAGAAGTCGCGCCGGAAGAAGACTTGAGCGTTCGCCCAGTGGAAGCGCGGACGCACAACTTCTCGTAGGGCTCTCCTCGAGTTGATATTGGGCCAAAGTGGCCGTGTTATGAGAAAACCATACTCTAGGGTATTGACGGCTATTCCCCGACGCGACTACGATCGCGATTCAAGGAGATGCCGCCATGAACCGTAGAACCGCGCTACTCGCCATCCTAATAATGGCCGCGACGCTTTCTCCAATCCTCGGGGCTGGCAGACTCATCGGTACGGTAATGGACGAGCGGGGAGCCCCGCTCCAAGGTGTCGCCATCGAGGCCGTCTCGCAGGAAGGGCAAGCGCGCAGCGCAGCGACGGACGTGCGGGGTCGCTTCGAGATCGTCGATCTTGCGGCGGGTACGTACGCGATCACAGCGACTCTCGCGGGCATCGCGCCGACTATTCGCGAGGGCGTCGTCGTCGCCGAGGGAAGCGAGACGCGCGTGTCGCTCGCGATCGACGTCGTGGCGGCATCGGAGCGGCTCGCGGTCGTCAATGTCACTGCTCGTCGCGTCACCGAGACGCTGCAGCGGGCTCCCGTGACGGTGACGGCGATTCCGGAGCAGGTCGTCCAGGCGAATCGCGTCGAAACCCTCGACGAGTTCGTTGAACTCGTTCCGAACGCAACGGTGCCGGAGGATGCCTTCGGGACGAAACAGGTGATCAACATCAGAGGAGTCACGAGTCCGGACCTCACTGCCGAGCCGGGATTGGGGCTCTTCCGCAACGGGCAGTACTACGGTGGCATCATCACGAACCTCGGCAGCCTGATCGACGTCGAGCGCGTCGAGATCCTGCGAGGGCCCCAAGGCGGCCTTTACGGACGCAACGCGCTGGGTGGTGCGATGAATGTCATCGTGGCCACCCCCAAGAGCGACTTCGATGCGAAGGTCGACGCGCGCTACGGCACTTTCGACCTCGTCGAGACTTCGGCTGTCGTCAATGTGCCGGTCATCGAGGGCAAGTTGCTCGCCCGCATCGTGGGCTGGTCGTACGAGCAGTCCCGTGGCGAGCACTACAACGAGTTTCTCGCGGAGGAACTCGACGATACCAGCGATACCGGCGGGCGGCTCAGTTTGACGTGGATTCCTTCGAAGTCCGTCACGATGCTCTGGATGGCTGAGACGCAGCAGTCCGACGGTCCCGAGAACACGCTCTTCCTGCCCGCTGCCGGGGAGACCAAGGACCGGATCTTCCGGGATACACCGAGCCGGAACGAGCGCGAAGCGCTCTATCTTGCGCAGGACATCGTCTGGGATACGCGAGTTGGCGAACTCACGTTCGCACTCTCTCATCGCACGAGCGAACAAGACACGCTCTCTGACCAGGATTTCTCCACCGTGCAGCCGAGCGACTTTCCGTTTGCGCTGCGTCAAGAGATTCGCCGCGACGTGGAATCGACGAACGACTTCTTCGAAGTGCGTTGGGCCTCCCCTCGTGAAAGCGATCTGACCGCAATCGCGGGTGTTTCCTACTACGCGGAGGATCTCGACTTCGACCGGCTCATCGATACCGAGATCGACCTCTCGCTTCTCGGGCTGGGACCCGGCGTCTCGAGTGGCCGCGGAAACATCCTCACGACCATCGAGACGAAGTCGCGCTCGGCGTTCGCCGAAGCTACATGGGCAGCGACCAAGAGGTTGTCTTTCATCGGCAGTCTGCGCTACACGGACGACGAGAAGGAATTGGCGTACGACCAGTTCGTGTCGAGCGACGACCCGATCATTCCGATCATCTTCGCCGGGAGCTTGCCGCCGATCACCAGCCGCGACAAGACCACGTTCACCAACTGGTCGCCGGGAATCGGGGCGGACTTTCGCATCGATGAGGATCGGAGCCTCTACGCGCGGGTCAACACCGGATTCCGAGCGGGTGGCTACAACACTGTCGTGACCGATCCGGCGCTCCTCGCCTACGACGAGGAGACATCGACGAACTACGAAGTCGGCCTGAAGAGCGAATGGCTTGACCAACGGTTGCGCTTGAACTTCGCTCTCTTCCGCTTCGATCAATCCGACCTGCTGCTACGCCGCCAGGATCCGGGCGACCCATCCGGTGTGTTCACATTCCTGCAGAACGCGGGCGAAGCCCGGACCTACGGGGCCGAACTCGAAGTCGCCGCGCGGCCGTCCCGGAGTCTCCAGCTTCTCCTCTCCTACGGCTGGCTCGAAGCGGAACTCACGGATGCTCTGCTCTACAACGGGCCGAATCAGCCGTTACTCAGTCTCGCTGGAGCCCGCATTCTCGACACGCCGGAGTACACGGGCACATTTCTCGTGCTCTACGAACGGCCGGTCACGAAGAATAGCGTACTGAGCTTGTCAACCAGCTATCGTGTGCGCAGCGAACTGATGCTCGACTACAGCGGCGGTGTGATGGCTGACTCGTACGAGCTGCTGACCGCATCGGTGGGATTGGAGTATCCCCACTGGCAGTTCTCTTTTTTCGGCGACAATCTCACCGATGACGAAGGGGTCATCGCGAGTCTCGTCAACGGAGCGATCGACACTCGTCAGGGTCGAACCTACGGGATCCGAGTCGGATATCGGTACCGCTGAACGGAGGCCGGATGCGCGTTGCGTATGCATTTCAGTGTCGACTCGTGACAATTCTGGTCGTGGCGCTCGCCGTGAGCGGCCACCTCGCTTGCTCCCAGCAGGCTGCTTCGCCTCGTTCCGTGGATCTCGCCGAGATGACGGCGCGCTTCCAGGCTCGCCTCGACATGCTGCGCGAGGAAGCTGGATTCCCCGGTGCGACGGCTGCGTTCGTGCTGGCCGACGGCACTCTGGCCATCGTCTCGACCGGTCTCGCGGATAGTGAGGCGAACGAGCCGATGCCGATCAATGCACGGATGCCCGCTGGAAGCGTCGGAAAGACCTTCGTCGCCGCGACCGCGCTTGCCCTCGTCAAGGAAGGAAAGCTCGCTCTGGACGAGAAGGTCTCGACATGGCTTGGTGACGAGCCGTGGTTCGACGGGTTGCCGAACGCACCCGACATCACACTGCGGATGCTGCTCACGCACTCGAGCGGTCTTCCTGACCACATCAAGGATCCACGGCTGGGAGAGAGGCTTCAGGAACTCCGTGTCGCGGACGAGAACGGCGAAGAGGATCCGGATTGGTACCTCAAACCGCGGCAGGCCGTCGGCATGCTCGTGGGCAAGCCCGCGCTCTTCCCGGCGGGCACGAGTTTCTCGTACACGGACACGGGGTATATCCTCGTCGGTCTCATCATCGAGAAGGTGGCCGGCTCCGGCTACTACGACGAAGTCGGGCGGCGCTTTCTCGGTCCTCTGCGTCTCGATCTCACGGTTCCCTCGGACCGTCGAGCGATTCCTGGCCTGGTACCGGGTTATACCGGTCCCGACAATCCTCTGGCGCTGACGCCCAAGTCGACGGTCGATGGCGTGCTGACGTTCAATCCCGCCACGGAGTACACGGGCGGCGGGATGGCTTCGAATCCGGGAGATCTCGCGCGCTGGGCGAAGGAACTCTACGAAGAGCGCGCGATGGCGGGCCCGTACTTGGAGGATCTCCTTTCCTCCGTCGAATGGGTGGGCGCGGCCGGGACCCGCTACGGACTCGGCGTGATCATTCGAGAATCACCTCTCGGGACACACTACGGGCATTCTGGTTGGTATCCAGGTTATGTGTCGCGCGTGCTCTATTTTCCGGAAGAGCGCGTCGCTGTCGCGGTGCAGGTCAATACGGACATCGGGCAGGACGTCACCGCGCATGCGCTTGCGTTGGCCGAGGTGATTCTTCCGACGGTCACTTCGAGCGAGGCGAGATGAGCGGGGCATTCGAGAGGGCGGGCGCGTGCGCTCTCCTCGTGAGCTTGGTCGCGATCGGTTTCACGTCCGGCGCGGCGCTGGCGGTCGACGAGAGCTCGTACGAGATCACGATCGAACTTGGGGTTCGGGTTGCGATGCGCGACGGCGTCGAACTTTCGACCGATGTCTATCGGCCGGACGCGCCAGGCCGCTTTCCCGTGATTCTGCGACGCACTCCGTACGACAACGCACTCGAGGTCGTCGTAGCGAGAGCGCGGTATTGGGCCTCTCGCGGTTTCGCTTACGTCATCCAGGACGTTCGGGGCCGTGGCGACTCCGATGGCGTCTTCCATCCGCTGCGGAACGAGGCCGAGGATGGCTACGACACGCAGACGTGGTGCGGAAAACAGCCTTGGTCGAACGGCAAGATCGGTACCGCCGGCGGATCTTATGACGGTTGGACGCAAGTCTACACGGCGGGAATGAACAATCCGGCGCTGACGACGATGATCGTCTTCGTCGCGCCCCCGGATCCCGTGAAGAACATTCCTCTGCAAGACGGTGCGTTTCATCTCTCGATGGCGCTCTGGTCGGCGTACACGGCGGGGCGAACGCTCCAAGACATCAGCCACTTCGACGGAGAGGCGGCGTTGCGGACGCTCCCGCTCTCCGAGATCGGTAAGGCGCTCGGCCGCGACACCGGGATCTGGCGCACGTGGATCGATCATCCGGCGCTGGACGAGTACTGGCGGCCGCTGATGTATCAGGAGAAGTTGCTCGAGACGCGCGTTTCCGCGCTTCACATCTCGGGATGGTACGACGACGACCAAGTCGGTACGACGAGCAACTTCGTCAATCTCACGACCCGGGCGAAAGACCCGGCGACGCGAAAGCTCCAGCGTCTCGTGATCGGCCCCTGGGGGCATGTCGTCAACCGTACGCGAAAGCTCGGGAGCATCGATTTCGGGCCCGACGCGATCATCGACCTCGACACTCTGCAGGAGCGTTGGTACGACCATTGGCTTGCTGGAGAGGACAACGGAGTCATGAACGAGGCCCCTGTGCGCATCTTCGTGATGGGCATCAACGAGTGGCGCGACGAGCAGGAGTGGCCGCTGGCGCGTACGAAATACGTTCCGTACTACCTGCATAGCGAAGGCCGCGCGAACAGCCGTTTCGGGGATGGCGTGCTGTCGACCGAGGCGCCCCGCTCCCAGCCTCCCGATCGTTTTCTCTACGATCCTGACGATCCGGTTCCCTTCATCACCGATCCCGGATTCCAGCAGATCGGCGGCCCTGACGACTATCGCGCGATCGAGCGTCGCGACGACGTCCTTGTCTACTCCACGCCCCCCTTGACCGAGGAACTCGAGGTATGCGGTCCGCTCCGCGTGCGCCTCTTCGCGGCGACTTCCGCGAAGGACACGGACTGGACGGCGAAGGTCCTCGACGTGCATCCGAACGGCTACGCGCAGCGCCTCAATGACGGCATCATTCGTGCGCGATTTCGCCAAGGACTCGACAGAGAAGTTCTTCTTCAGCCGGGCGAAGTTGCGGAATACGAGATCGACTGCTGGGCGACGTGCGTGCGGCTCCGGAAGGGGCATCGCCTTCGCCTCGAGATCTCCTCGAGTGCGTTCCCGAAGTTCGACCGCAACCTGAATACAGGCGGCCCGCTCGGGAAAGAGGCGAAAGGCCAGATCGCGGAGCAGACGATTTATCACGACGCCGCCCGGCCGTCTCATCTTCTCGTACCGGTCATTCCCGGCGGTCCTGCCGATTCCGCCGTGGTGGAGGCCCCGTGAATTCTTGCTCGCGAAGCCCCTGGGGAAGACGCACTTTCCTTTCGCTTCTGGGCGGGATCGGACTTTCCGGCCTGACGTCTCGGGCGGCCGGTACGCAGGCTCCGGAGTTCGCCGGCGCCGGGAAGACGGCGCCCCGCGACGTGATCCGCGACGTGACCGTGTACCCGGTGTCGATCCCCTTGCTGCGAGAGACGAAGATCGCGATCGGTGTCGCGCTCGAACCGAAGAATGTCCTCGTGCGCCTGCGGACCGCTGGGGGCGTCACCGGGTGGGGCGAGTCTTCTCCGTACTCTCCGGTGATGAGTGAGACGCAGGCAAGCGACGTGGCGATCGCTCGACCGCTCAGTGAACTCGTTCGCGGCCAGGATCCATTCACGCTGCCGCGGATCCGCGAACGGATGGACACCTTCAGCCCGGGAAATCCCGGCATCAAGTCGGCTTTCGAGTCGGCACTCTGGGACATCTGCGGACGGCTCGCGGGCTTGCCCGTTTGTCGGCTGCTCGGTGCGTACAGGGAGACCTTCGAGACCGACGTGACGATTCACCTCGGCCCGCCCGACTACGTCCGAGAAGAGGCACGCGCGGCCGTCGCGGCGGGCTTTCGGGCGATCAAGCTCAAGGTCGGAGAATCGCTCGAGGCGGATCGAGCCCGAATCCGGGCGCTCCGCGAGACCGTGGGTGCCGACGTGCGAATTCGCATCGACGCCAATCAAGGGTGGTCTCCCTCCACGGCGATCCAGACTCTCGAGGCGATCGAGGAGTTCGACATCGAGATCTGCGAACAGCCCGTTCGCGCTGGGGACTGGTCCGGCATGCGGCATGTGAGAGTGTCGAGTCGGGTCCCGATCATGGCGGACGAGTCCGTGCACTCTCCGGAGGACGCTCTGGAGGGGATTCGGGAAGACGCGATGAGCATGGTCAACATCAAGCTGATGAAGTGCGGTGGCCTGATCCGCGGTGGAGAGATCGCGCGAATCGCCGGCGCGGCGAATCTGCCCTGCATGATCGGCTGTTTCAGCGAAAGTCGTGTCGGACTCACCGCGGCGGCGCATCTCGTCCTCGCGGAGCGCAATATCCGCTACGCGGATCTGGATTCTGCCTTGTTTCAGCGTACGGACTTCGTGACGGGAGGTATGGAACTTCGCGACGGCATGATTCGCGTGAACGACGCGCCTGGCTTCGGTCTGGACATCGATCCTGCGTTCCTCGCGACCCTGACGTCTGTCGAATGACGATGGGACGGCGAAGAGTGGACCACCTGGGCGTGGTGCGACGCATCAACCGGATGCCGCGCGTGGAGTGCGAAGGAGGCCGGCCATGAGGGCTTTCGTGAGGCGCCATCCGTTCGGGTTCTTCTACGCACTGTCGGTGATCATCACCATGGGAGTCATGGCCGTGTACGCGCTCTTGATCGCGCGTGATCCGCGAACGGCCCAACTCCTCTTCGATCTGCAAATATGGATCGGTGAGCGCGACCTGCTCTCGAATCTGGTCAGCATCGCCCGATACGCCGCCGAGGGCGGTCGCCCCGCGGCATTGCTGATTCTCGTGTTTGCCGGTGCTCCCACGATGGCAGCTCTCGTCACATCCGCTCTTGCCGGGGGCAGGATCGGACTCGGGCCCCTCGTTGCGCGGCTGAAGCCTTGGGGATCCCGAGCGTTACGCCCGCGCGCCTTGCGTGTCTATCTCGCGCTCGGTCTCCTCTACGCGCTCGGACTGGTTTTCTACCTCGCCTTGATTTTCGCCACGGCCGAGACCGGATTGATCGAGCGCACATGGAGGACGCTGGGCTCCTCCTGGCCGACCCTCGTCGGACTCCTTTTCATCGGGCTCTTCCTGGACGAAGGCGGAACGCTCGAAGAACTGGGCTGGCGAGGTTTCGCTTTGCCTTTGCTCCAGGAGAGAATGTCGCCGCTCTGCGCGGCGGTCGTCCTCGGCATCCTCTGGCACTTGTGGCACCTGCCGAGGGAGATTCCCACGCTCCTTGGTGGGGGTCCGCTCGGGCCATGGTTCGTGAATCAAGGGATCTTCATGGTGCTGACGATCGCGTTATCCATCGTCATTGCCTGCGCGGTCAATCTGACGGGAGGAAGCGTGCTCCCGGCGATTCTGATCCATGGCGGGACCAACGTCTGGAGCAAGGTCGTGGGCGCGCAGGCCTACGTTCTCTTCGAGACTGACGTGAGAACGTGGATCGTCGCCGCCGCGGCGGTCCTCACTGTGCTCGTCGCTGGCAGAGAACTAGGCAGAGGGCGAGCCCAATCCTGAGGGCGGGGCGAGTGCTCGGCACGGCGTTCTTGCGTGCGCTCACCGGTATGTTCGCCGTCGGGTTCTCTTGTCATGAGCGCGCTCGTGACCTTCCGCCGCAGGAAACGAACCGTCCGTGCCGGATCGAATAGATGCCGGCAACGCGCATGTTAGCCGCGGCTCATAGTACGCCGAAACACCGCGAGGAGGCTGACATGCGCACCGTCACGCTCCGGACGCTGCTCGATGCTTCGATTCGGGAGGAGCAAGAAGCACAGGGCCTTTACCGCGCCGCCGCGACGCGGGCTCGCGACGAAGCGACGCGCCGCTTCCTCGAGGCGCTCATCGTCGAGGAGAGCCGCCACGAGCAAGATCTGCGCGCACTCGCCGCGCGCGTGGACGCCGAGCAGGTGACGCTCGCCCTGGACGACGCGGCCGGGGCCGACGGCGCGGTGCGCGACACGAATGCCAGCGATGCGTCCGAGGACGCGCACTCGATTCGGGGTCTGCTCTTGATCGCCCTCAAGCGCGAGAAGCGGGCGAGCGCCGTCTACGCGCGCATGGCGGACGCCGCCCGCGATCCGGTGGCGCGCTCGGTGCTCATGAGCCTCGCCGCCGCCGAGGAGGATCACGCGCGCCGCATTCGCGGGTACTTTCAGCTTTCGCGCTGAGTCCACAGGCAGAAGCGCACGAGCATCAGCATGACGGGCACCTCGATCAGCACGCCCACGACCGTCGCGAGCGCGGCCCCGGACGAGAGCCCGAAGAGCATCGTCGCCGTCGCGATGGCGACCTCGAAGTGGTTCGAGGCTCCGATCATCGCTGCGGGGGCGGCGTCCTCGTAGCGAAGGCGCAGGATGCGTGCCGCGGCGAAGCCCAGCGCGAAGATCAGGATCGTCTGCACGAAGAGGGGCACGGCGATGAAGACGATCGTGAGGGGGTTCGCGAGGATGATCTCGCCCTTGAAGCTGAAGAGCAGCACGAGCGTCGTGAGCAGCGCCACGATCGTGATCGGCGTGAGGACGTGCAAGAAGCGCTCTTCGAACCACGCCCTGCCCCGGGTGGCGATGATCACGCGGCGCGAGAAGTAGCCCGCGACGAGCGGCAAAGCGACGTAGACACCGATCGAGAGCAGGAGCGCCTGCCACGGGACCGGAAGCCGGCCCACTCCCAGCAGAAAACCCCCGAGCACGCCGTAGAGAACGAGCATCGTCAGCGAGTTGATCGCGACCATGACCAGCGTGAGTCCGTCGTTGCCGCGCGCGAGATAGCCCCAAACCAGCACCATCGCGGTGCATGGCGCGACGCCGAGCAGGATGCAACCGGCGAGGTAGCTCCTCCAGAGCGGCACCTCGAGCATCTTCACACCCTCATGGACGACGACCGTCCCCGCGCCGTGCGTGGCGCCCGGTGGAAGATCCAGGCCGAAGGGCATCTTCACGAGGTCGGTCGCGTCGGGCCCGATGGCGCCGAGGAAGACGAAGCCCAAGAAGAAGGTCGAGATCGCGACCATCGTGAAGGGTTTGATCGCCCAGTTGACGATCAGCGTGAGCAGGACGGGTCGCGTGCTGCGCCCGGCCTTGACCACCTCGGCGAAATCGATCTTCACCATGATGGGATACATCATGAAAAAGAGGCAGATAGCGATGGGGACCGAGACGACGGGAGCGCCGCCGACGAAGATCGCCATGCCGTCGAGGGTGCGTGCCAGGCCGGGTGCGAAGTGACCGAGCGCGATCCCCGCCACGATGCAAAGTCCAACCCAGACGGTGAGATAGCGCTCGAAGGGGCTTTTCATGTGACGGACGTCGGTGGTTGAACAGGACAAGGCGCCGTCCTCCTGTCTCGATGGTCTCACGGGAGCGAGAGCGCATTGTCGCTTCTGATCGTCGCAGAAGGTAGCGAACGCACGTGACCGTTCGCCGCAGCCGCCCTACCATACCCGCGGCCCGATGAAGCGACGACGGTCGGCAAGACCGGCGCGCCCTTGCCGGAGGACCTCGTGCCGCGGGACGTTCGACTCTCCGAGATTGCCGACAAGTCTCAGGTCCGCTTCGGAACGAGCGGGGCGCGCGGCCTCGTGGCCGACATGACGGACGAGGTCTGCTACGCCTACACCAGCGCCTTCCTCGCGCACGTCACCGAGACAGCCCCCGAGCCCGCCGCCCGCCGCGAGATCGTCGTCGCTGGCGATCTGCGCGCGAGCACGGCGCGCATTCTCGGCGCGGTGATGCGCGCGGCGAAGGACTCAGGCTACGCGCCGATCCACGCGGGACGCATTCCAACGCCCGCGGTCGCGCTCTACGGGCTCGCGAAGCGCATCCCGGCGGTGATGGTGACGGGTTCGCACATCCCGGACGATCGGAACGGGATCAAGTACTACCGGGCGCAGGGCGAGATTCTCAAGGCCGACGAAATCGCGATCATGGAGCGCCGCGTGCGCCTGCCCGACGCGTTCGATGCGCAGGGCGCGCTGCGCGAGGGCGGCGCGCTTCCGGCGGTCGATGATCGGCCGGCCCGTGAGTACGTCGCGCGCTTCGCGGGCGCGTGGCCGGCGGACGCTCTGCGCGGCGTGAAGCTCGGCGTCTACGAGCACTCTTCGGTGGCCCGCGAACTCCTCGCGGAGGTCCTGCGCGCGCTCGGCGCCAACGTGGTCACGCTCGGGCGCGCGGACCGCTTCGTGCCCGTCGATACCGAGGCGGTGCGCGAACAGGACGCGAAGCTCATGCTCCGCTGGGTGAAACTCCACGGCCTCGCAGCGGTGGTTTCGACCGACGGCGACGCCGACCGCCCGCTCGTGGCGGACGACCGGGGGCGCGTCGTGCGCGGCGATGCCCTGGGCATTCTCGTCGCGAGGCAGCTCGGCGCGGAGGTCGTCGTCACGCCGGTGTCATCCAACACTGCCGTCGAACTCTGTGGGGCTTTCAAGTCGGTCAAGCGCACGCGCATCGGTTCGCCCTACGTGATCGAGGAGATGTTCAAAGCGGCTGCCACGGGAGCACGCCGCGTCGCGGGGTTCGAAGCGAACGGCGGATTCCTCACGGCCACACCCTTCGACGCACCGCGCGGCCCGCTCTCGCCGCTGCCAACGCGCGACGCGCTGATCGCCATCGTTGCGGCGCTGGTGGCGGCGAAAGAGAGCGGCGGTTCGCTGGCGCGGCTGGTCGACGAACTGCCGCCGCGCCACGTCGCCAGCGACCGAATCCGCGACTTTCCTCGCGCCCTCGCCAACGAGCGGCTGCGCGAGCTGCGCCGGGGCGGCGCGGCCGCGATCGAAGAAGCGCTCCCCGGCCTGGGCGCGGTGCGCTCGATCGACACGACCGACGGCCTGCGCATCGTCTTCGACAACGCCGAGATCGTGCATCTGCGCCCCTCGGGGAATGCACCCGAACTGCGCTGCTATGTCGAGGCCGAGAGCGAGCGACGCGCCTTCGATCTCTCGCGTCACGTCATGGACGTGCTGGATACCTGGCGCGACTAGGGCCCGCTGCGGAGTTCGTCCCTCAGCGAACGGCCGAGCCACTATCCAGGCGCGCCGCGGTGCCGGTGACGGCCCGCTGCGGCGTACGGTTCAGCTTCGCGACGTCGAAGCCCTTCTGAGCCGCGCGCGTGATGAGGGTCTGATAGAGCGACTCGTCCATCTTCGGTTCGCGGGAGATCACCCAGAGGTAGTCGCGGGAGGGGTGGCCGACGACGGCCCACTGATAGTCCTCGCGATCGAGGTCGATGATGTAGTAATCGACCGAGAGCGGCCAGAAGAAGCGCACGCGCAGTTTCGCTCTGGTCTCTTCGCACTCGACCGTGGCTTTTGCAGTCGAGATCTCCAGTTCTTTCTCGAGCGAGCCTTTGCGGCAGCCGTTCTCGAAGCGGAGCGTGCCGTCGTCCTGCAGCTTGTAGACGACCTCGGTGCCGACGCAGCCGCGCTGGAAAGCGTTGGGCATCGACGCGATCTCGTACCAGCGTCCGGAGTAGCGCTCGAGGTCGACGCGCTCGACGACGGGAAGCGGCGCACCCGCGAGAGACGGGGAAACGGCGGCGAGGGCGACGATTGAAAAGCCAAGTACCAACAGCGTTCGTTGCATCGGTGCCTCCAACAACGCTGCGGATTATTGGTCAAAAATGCCTGTTTGTCCAGAGAATGTCCTAGACAAAAAGCGTCAAGGCTGAAGAAGCTGAATTTTCCAGCCGCGCGCCGTCCGGGTGAAGACCTCGCGGTGATGGAGCCGGAAACGGCCCTCGCGCCAGAATTCGATCCGTTGCGGATTAATACGAACGCCTACCCAGGCGTCGGGACGGGGAACTGGCCCACCCGCGGTTCGCCGGGCGAGGGCCTTGCGCTTCTCGACGAGGACGTCCCTGCTCATCAGCGGGGCGCTCTGCCGGGACGTCGCTCCCGAGAGCTGGCTGCCGCGAGGCCGGCTGTACCAGTAGGCGTCGGTTTCCTCGGCGGAGATGGCGGCCACAGGACCCTCGATCCGGACCTGCCGGCCGAGGGGATCCCAGTGCAGGACCGCCGCGACGTGGGGGTTCTCGGCGAGTTCCCGGCCTTTGCGCGAGCGTCCGTCGGTGAAGAACACGAAGCCGCGCGCGTCGAAGCCCTTGAGCAGCACCATGCGCACGGATGGCCGCGCGTCCGGCGTCGCGGTGGCGAGCGCCATCGCGTTGGGCTGCGCAATACCGGCGCGCGCGGCGGCGGCGAACCAGCGTTTGAAGAGGGCGATCGGGTCGGGGGCGTTCGGCATCGGCGTCACTCCGCGAAGCCGTCAGCGTATCGCGAAGCGCGCATTCGTCCAGCGCGCGTCGCGGCGCTGGGGTGCGGAGTTCTTGTATCGTGTTGCCGGGAGACAATCGCATGCGTGCTTATCTTTTCGATGCCTTCGGTCTCGATCACCTGCGTCTGGTGGACGTCCCCACGCCCGAACCGGGCCCCGGGCAGATCCGTGTCGCCATGCGCGCGCTCTCGCTCAACTACCGCGACTTGCTCGTCGTGCAGGGGCTCTACAGCTCGCGGCTCGCGTTTCCTGCGACGCCGCTCAGCGACGGCGCGGGCGTGGTCACCGCCGTCGGCGCCGGCGTGACGCGCGTGAAGGAAGGCGACGAGGTCGTCTCGCACTTCATTGCGGACTGGATCGACGGGCCCTTCCGCGGCGAATACACGTTCTCGACGCTGGGCTGTCCGGGCGCGGGCGTCGCTGCGGAGGAGGTGGTGCTTCCCGCGCACGCAGTGGTCAAGAAGCCCTCCTGCTTCGATTTCGCCGAGGCCTCGACGCTGCCGATCGCCGCCCTGACGGCGTGGGCGGGCTTGGTCGTCGAGGGCCGCCTGGAGCGGGATGGCTGGGCGCTGACGCTCGGGACGGGCGGCGTGTCGATCTTCGGGCTGCAGATCGCGAAGGCGCTCGGCGCGCACGTCGCGATCACGAGCAGCCGCGATGCGAAACTCGAGCGCGCGCGAGCACTCGGCGCGGACGTCACGGTCAACTACGAGACGGACGAAGCATGGGAGCGCACGGTCGTCGAGGCGACGGGCGGCGCGGGCGTCGACGTCACGCTCGAGATCGGCGGTGCCGGCACGCTCGAGCGGAGCATCCGCGCGACGAAGCCGGGCGGCACGATCGCGGTCATCGGTGTGCTCGCCGGCGGGCAGGCGCCACTCTCCTCGGTGACGTTCATGATGCGGCGCCAGCGGCTCCAGGGGATCCTCGTCGACTCGCGCGGCTCGTTCGAGGCGATGAACGCGTTCCTGGCCGAGAAGGGCTTGAGGCCCGTCATCGATCAGCGCTTCGCCTTCGACGAGCTACCGCTCGCCCTTCGGACGATGGAGGAGGGGCGGCACTTCGGGAAGCTCGTCGTCGAGGTTTGAGCCAGATCGGCCCACGACGCGTTCGACGAGCGCGCGCATCGTCGCATGGTGCGAGCCCGGCCAGAAGACGCGCGCGCACGCGGTGCAGCGCGCGAAGCGGTCGTGGCGCGAGGCGACGCCGTCGGGCACGTCGTCCGCGATCGCGGCGGCCTCGGTGGGTACGAGCGTCCCGTTGCACGCCATGCAGCGCGTGAAGGGGCGCGCCAACCGCGCCAGGTGGAAGCGCCGCACCACCTCGACGAGTTGCTCGTCGGGGACGTGGTGCCTCACGCAGTAGCCGTGCGTGACGACGCTGCGCTTGAGGATTCCGCGATCGCGCGTCAACAGGATGCGCGGCCCCTCGGCCGAGAGGCGCGCGAGTTGCTCGTCGGGGACGTCGCCCGGCCAAAGCGCGTCGAAGCCGAGCATCCGCAGGCGGCGGGCCAGCGCGCCCATGTGGACGTCGAGGACGAATCGAGGGTCGCGCAACGGCTCGGGACGGAGGCGCGAGCGGGGGGCAACGAGCCCGATGTCGAGTGTCTCGAAGACGGGATAGACGGCGACGCGTTCGCCGCCGCGCAGCTTGCGCTCGAAGCCCGCAGGTTCGCCGTCGATGAGGATCAGGTCGACTTCGGTGTGCGGGACGCCCTGGGCCTCGATCTGATCCTTGACCGAGGGCGTTCCGTCGAACGCGTGCACGAAGTCCCGCTTGCGGCGCTCCGCGGGCAGGAAGTCGTTGAGTTCCTCGTAGAAGCGGAACGTCGCGCGAGGCATGATCACGATGGTAACGCCACGGGGGACTTCGTGCCCCGGGAGGTCGATCGGCCATGGGAAGCGAGGTTCGGCCGCGAGATGCGCAGGGGCTCAACGGACTCTGGGTGCCCGTCGTGACACCGTTCACGAGGACGCTCGCGATCGATCACGCGCGGCTCGTCGAGCACGCACGCGTCGTCGTGGGAGAGGGCGCGCGGGGGATCGTGCTCTTTGGGACGACGGGCGAGGCGCCGTCGCTCGCCGTGGACGAGCGGCGCGAGGCGCTCGATGCGCTCGTCGCGGCGGGCTTCGAGCCGGCATCGATCGTCGTCGGCACGGGGTGTCCGGCCCTGCCCGATACGGTCGCGCTGACGAGGCACGCAGCGGCGCACCAAGTGGCGGGGGTGCTCGTCGTGCCTCCCCATTACTACAAGGGCGTCAGCGACGAGGGCGTCATCGCCGCCTTCACGTTCCTGGTGGAGCGCGCGGGCCCCGCCGTGCCGCCGCTCCTCCTCTATCACTTCCCGAGGCTCTCGGGCGTGCCGATCACGCCGGCGGTGGTCATGGAGTTGCGCGCGCGCTTCGGGGCGACGATCGCGGGCATAAAGGACAGCGGCGGCGATGCCTCGCACACGCGAAGTCTTTGCGAGCGCTTTCCTGAACTCGCCGTGTTTCCGGGCAACGAGAGCGCTCTCGACGACGCGCTCGCCGCGGGAGCCGCGGGGTGCATCACGGCCACTGCGAATATCGCGGCGGCGCCGATCGCGCGCTTCATCGCCCAGCACGCCGCGGGACGGGCAGGGGAGGCGGGCGCGCTCTTCGCTGAGATCGTCGCGCGCCGCCGCGAGCTCGAGAAGTACCCGATGATCGCGACGCTCAAGGCGATTCTCGCGGCGCGCAGCGGTGTTTCCGATTGGAGCCGCGTGCGGCCGCCTCTCGTGGCGGCAGATCCACCGTCACTGGTCGCTTTCGGGGGCTGAGCGGTCGCAGAACAGTTGCCAGATGGTCGCTGGTGGGGCGCAATAGCTGCCGTGTCTCTCACGAGGAGGATCCCCATGTTCCGTCACCGTCTCGCGTCCGCGAGGGCGATTGCCCTCGGCCTCGCCGCGCTGGTCTTGGTCGCGCTTCCCGGAGTCGCCGCCGAGACGCAGGCCCCGGCCTCGAAGCTCCCGCCCCTTCTCGATCGCGAACTCTTCTTCGGCGATCCGGAGATCTCCGGCGCACAGCTCTCTCCCGATGGAAAATTCATCTCGTTCATCAAGCCGCTCGACGGCACGCGGAACATCTGGATCAAGAAAGTCGACGAGCCCTTCGAGAAGGCCCGTCCGCTCACCGCGGAGACGAAGCGGCCGATCCCGGTCCACTTCTGGAGCCGCGACGCGAAGCTCGTGCTCTGGGTACAGGACAAAGGCGGCGACGAGAACTTCAACGTCTACGCCGTCGATCCGAGCGCCAAGGTTCCCGAGGGCGCGAAGGTGCCGCCAGCGCGATCGATCACCAACGCCGAGGGTGCGCGCGCGCAGATCTACGGGCTGCCGAAGGTCGATCCCGACGCGATGTTCGTCGGGCTCAACGATCGCGACCCGGCGTGGTTCGACCTCTATCGCGTGAAGCTCTCCACCGGGGAGCGCACGCTGCTCCGCCAGAACGACGACCGCGTGTCGTCTTGGATCTTCGACCTCGCGGGCGCGCTGCGCCTCGCGGCCCGCATCGACGACAAGGGCAACACCGAGATCCTGCGCGTCGATGCCGACGGGCTCGTGCCCGTCTACTCGTGCAGCGTCTTCGAGAGCTGCTCGCCCGTTCGCTTCCACAAGGACGGCAAGCGCGTCTACATGATCACGAACAAGGGCGCCGACGTGGACCTCATCCGTCTGGTGCTCTTCGATCCGGTGACCGGCAAAGAAGAGGTCGTCGAAAGCGATCCAGAAAAGCGGGTCGACTTCGGCGGGCCGATTTTCTCGGACAAGACGGACGAGCTGATCGCCACGACCTACGAAGACGACCGCACGCGCATTTACTTCCGTGACAAGGCATTCGAAGCCGACTTCCGACTGCTCGAAAGCAAACTGCCCGGCAAGGAGATCTCGCCCGCGTCCTCGACGGCCGATGAGCGCTACTGGCTGATCGCGGCCGGCAGCGACACCGAGCCCGGCGAGCGGCACCTCTTCGATCGAAAGACGAAGAAGCTGACCTTCCAGTACCGCGCCTTCGAAGAACTGCCGCGCGAACATCTCGCGCCGATGAAGGCGATCCGCTACAAGTCGTCGGACGGGCTCGAGATTCCCGCATTCCTGACGCTGCCGAAGGGCGTTCCGGCCGAGAAGCTCCCTCTGCTCGTCTTCCCGCACGGCGGGCCGTGGGCGCGCGACGCGTGGGGCTACGACGCTTACGCGCAGTTCTTCGCCAACCGTGGCTTCGCGGTGCTCCAGCCGAACTTCCGCGGCTCCACGGGCTACGGCAAGAAGTTCCTCAACGCCGGCAATGGCCAGTGGGGACAGACGATGCAGGACGACCTGACCTGGGGCGTCAAGCATCTCGTCGAAAAGGGAATCGCCGATCCGAAGAAAGCCGCGATCATGGGCGGCTCGTACGGCGGCTACGCTGCGCTGGCCGGCGTGGCGTTCACCCCCGACGTCTACGCGGCGGCGGTGTCGATCGTCGGTCCGTCGAACTTGATCACGCTCCTCGACAGCATTCCGCCCTACTGGGAAGCGATTCGCACGGTTTTCCACACGCGCATGGCGAATCCGAACACGCCCGAGGGCAAAGCGCTGCTCATGAAGCAGTCGCCGCTCAACAGCGCACAGAAGATCAAGACGCCGCTCTTCGTCGTGCAGGGTGCCAACGATCCGCGCGTCAAGCAGGCCGAGTCCGACCAGATCGTCGTCGCCCTCCGCGATCGCGGCTTCCCCGTCGAGTACATGGTCGCTCCCGACGAGGGCCACGGTTTCCAGCGTCCCGTGAACAACATGGCGATGATCGCGGCGGCGGAGCGCTTCTTCAATAAGCACGTCGGCACGCGCTATCAGGCGGACATGACCGAAGAAGTCGCCAAGCGGCTCGTCGAGATCACGGTCGATCCGAAGACCGTGACGCTCGCGAAGCCCGTCGACACGTCGGCCGCCGCGCCTGCGACGCCCGTCGCGGAGCTCGTGGCTGGGACGTTCCGTTACCAGCAGAAGCTGGCCGTACAGGGCCAAGAGCTCGACCTGCCGCTCGTGCGAACGATCGCCATGGAAGGCGAGGAGTGGGTGATCACCGACGCCCTCACGACGCCGCAAGGGCCGGCGGAGGACGTGACCCGCGTCGCGAAGGGCACGCTGCAGCCGAAATCGCGCACGGTCACGCAGGGCCCGCTCGCGCTGCAGATGACTTACGACGGGGCGAAGGTCTCGGGCTCGATGGCGATGGGCGGGCAGTCTCGTCCGATCGATGTCGATCTCGGCGGAAACGCGTTCGCGGACGGCGCGGGAGCGCCCGACGTCATCGCGCGCCTGCCGCTCGCGGCCGGCTACAAGACACTCGCGCGCACGCTCGATCTGCAGACGCTGAAGCCGAAGCTGGACACGATCGAAGTCACGGGTGAGGAATCCGTCACGGTGCCCGCCGGAACCTTCGACACCTTCAAGGTCGAGCTCGCGTCCGCCGAGGGCGATCCCGGCGGCATGACGATGTGGATCGCGAAGGAGTCCCGCCAGCCCGTGAAGTGGACCGCGACATTGCCCCAGATGGGCGGCGCGGTGCTCACGGCGGAACTCCTGCCCTAGGGTTTCTGCACGAAGAGCTACATGCTCCGCCGGTACTGGCCGCCCACGTCGTAGAGCGCGCGGCTCATCTGCCCCAGCGTGCACACCTTCGCGGCCTCCATGAGCGCCTCGAAGATGTTGCCGTTGGCGAGCGCCACGCGCTTGAGTTCCGCGATGGCCCGCTGCGCCTGCTCGGCGTGGCGGGCCTGGAACGCGCCGATCTGGTCGACCTGGGCCTGCTTCTCGGCGTCCGAGGAGCGGATGAGCTCGGTTTCGACGACGCCTTCGCCAGCCTGCGGGTTGAGGAAGGTGTTGACGCCGACGATCGGCAGGTCGCCCGAGTGCTTGAGCGTCTCGTAGTAGAGGCTCTCGTCCTGGATCTTGCCGCGCTGGTACATCGTTTCCATCGCGCCGAGGACGCCGCCACGGTCGTTGAGGCGCACGAACTCGTCGAGAACGGCCTCCTCGACGAGGTCGGTGAGCAACTCGACGATGTGAGCGCCCTGGAGCGGGTTCTCGTTCTTCGCCCAGCCGAGCTCGCGATTGATGATCATCTGGATCGCGAGCGCGCGGCGCACGGACTCTTCCGTCGGCGTCGTGATCGCCTCGTCGTAGGCGTTGGTGTGCAGGCTGTTGCAGTTGTCGCAGATCGCGTAGAGCGCCTGGAGCGTGGTGCGGATGTCGTTGAAGGCGATCTCCTGCGCGTGAAGCGAGCGGCCGGAGGTCTGGATGTGGTATTTGAGTTTTTGGCTGCGGTCGTTGCCGCCGTAGAGTTCGGCCATCGCGACGGCCCAGATACGGCGCGCGACGCGGCCGATCACCGAGTACTCGGCATCGAGGCCGTTGCTGAAGAAAAACGAGAGGTTCGGGGCGAACGAGTCGACGTCCATGCCGCGCGCCCGGTAGTACTCGACGAAGGTGAACCCGTTGGCGAGCGTGAAGGCGAGCTGGGTGACGGGGTTCGCCCCCGCTTCGGCGATGTGGTAACCCGAGATCGAGACCGAGTAGAAGTTGCGGACGTCGTGATCGACGAAGTACTGCTGGACGTCGCCCATCATCTTCAGCGCGAACTCGGTCGAGAAGATGCACGTGTTCTGCGCCTGGTCTTCCTTGAGGATGTCGGCCTGAACCGTGCCGCGCACCGTGCGCAGGGCTTCCGCCTTGATGGCCTCGTACTCGTCCTTCGGCAGCAGTTGGTCGCCTGTCACGCCGAGCATGGCGAGACCGCGGCCGTCGTGACCGTCGGGCAAGTCCGCGCGATACGCGGGCTGCTTGCCGCCCGTGAGTTCGGCGATCCGCGCCGCGGCGTCTTCCCAGCGGCCCGTCTCTCGCAGGCGCTTCTCGACGAGCTGGTCGATCGCGGTATTCAGGAAGAAGGCGAGGATCATCGGCGCCGGGCCGTTGATCGTCATCGAGACGGACGTCGTCGGCGCCAGCAGGTCGAAGCCCGAGTAGAGGCGCTTGGCGTCGTCGATCGTGCACACCGAGACGCCCGAGTTGCCGACCTTGCCCCAGATGTCGGGGCGCGTGTCGGGATCGTCGCCGTAGAGCGTCACCGAGTCGAACGCGGTCGAGAGCCGCACGGCGGGCTGCCCCTTCGACACGAAGTGGAAACGGCGGTTCGTGCGCTCGGAGGTGCCCTCGCCGGCGAACATGCGCGTAGGGTCTTCCGCGGTGCGTTTGAACGGAAAGACGCCCGCCGTGTACGGGTACTCGCCGGGGACGTTCTCGAGCAGGAAGAAGCGCGCGAGATCGCCCCAGTCCTTGGTGCGTGGCAGGGCCACTTTCGGTACGCGGGTCCCCGAGAGCGTGACGTGATGCGTAGGCACGCGGACCTCGCGGCCGCGGACGCCGTAGACGAACTCGTCGTCGGCGTAACGGGCGCGCGTCTCGGGCCACGTCGCGAGCTGCTTGCGGATCGCGGGCAGAAGGTCCGAGACGGTCTCGTGGTAACGCTGCCGCAGCACGAGAATCGCGGGATCGGCGCCGGGATTGGTGAGGGCCTCCTTGGGGTAGGACATTTCGGGTGAGGGAACGGCGTCGCCGAGCGCGGTGAGCGCGCGGGCGAGGCCGTCGGCGCGCGCGGCGAGATCGCCTTGGCGATCGGCGCGGCGCTTGTAGGCGCGGACGGTCTCGGCGATCTCGGCGAGATAGCGCACGCGTTCGCCGGGAACGACGGCGGGGACTTCGCTCATGCGCGGCGGCGGTTCGCCGTGGGTCCAGGAGCGCTCGGTCTTGGCGGCGAGGCTGCGGGTTATCCAATCGAAGAGCGTATCGACGCCCCGGTCGCCGAAGCGCGAGGCAGCGGTGAGGAAGACCGGCATCTCGGCGGCGGGCGATCCGAAGAGGCCGTGATTGCGCTGGTACTGCTTGCGGACGTCGCGCAGCGCGTCCTGGGCGCCACGCTTGTCGGCCTTGTTGATGGCGACCGCGTCGGCGAAGGCGAGCATGTCGATCTTCTCGAGCTGCGAAGGCGCGCCGAATTCAGGCGTCATCACGTAGAGCGATAGGTCGCAGAGATCGACGACCTCGCTGTCGCTCTGGCCGATGCCGGCGGTCTCGAGGATGACGAGATCGAAGCCGAGCGAGCGCAGGAGCGCGAGCGCGTCGGGGACGGCCGTCGCGGTCGAGAGATGCGCGCGGCGCGTTCCCATCGAGCGCATGTAGACGCCCGCGCCGAACACCGCGTTCATGCGGATGCGGTCGCCGAGGAGCGCGCCGCCCGTGCGGCGGCTCGTCGGATCGACGGAGAGGATCGCCACGGTGCGCTCGGGGAAGTGGAGCCGGACGCGGCGCACGATTTCATCCGTCAAGGACGACTTGCCCGCGCCGCCGGTGCCGGTGATGCCCAGGACGCGCGTGCGCTCCGCGGGAGCCATGGCGTCGATCGCGGCGCGGATCCGCGCGATCTCCGCCGCGTCGTCGGCGGCGTGCGCGAGCTCGATCTGGGTGATGGCGCGAGCAATGGCGCCGGGATCGCGGCTGGCGAGTTCCGCGGGCAGCGCGTCGCCGGGGCGGGCGAGGGGGCAGTCGGCGCGCTCCAGCATGTCGCGGATCATGCCGACGAGACCGAGGCGGCGTCCGTCCTCGACGGAGTAGATCCGCTCGCACCCTGCGGCGTGCAACTCGGCGATTTCCTTGTCGGTGATCGTCCCGCCGCCGCCGCCGAAGACCTTCACGTGCGACGCGCCGCGCTCGGCGAGCAGCGTCACCATGTACGAGAAGAACTCCATGTGGCCGCCCTGGTAGGAGGAGACCGCGATACCGTGCGCGTCCTCCTCGATGGCGGCTTCGACGATCTCCTGCACCGAGCGGTTGTGCCCGAGGTGGATCACCTCGGCCCCCTCTTGTTGCAGGATGCGGCGCATGATGTTGATCGCCGCGTCGTGGCCGTCGAAGAGCGAGGCGGCGGTCACGAAGCGCAGCTTGCCGCGTTCGACGAAGCGAGGATCGGACTTCTCGGAGGGGTGCGGTTTCGTCATCGACATGACATCACCCTCGCGCCTCAACTTTGGCGCGGATGCGGTCGCGATAGGCTTGGAGTTCGCTCTCGAGCGCCTCGAGCTGGCCGATACGCTCGCGGACCTGCGCGATGCGGTCGTCGAGCATGCGCTCGAGATCGGCGAGCATCGCCCGCGTGCGGCCGCGATCGAAGGAGCGATTCAGCGCCCCGATCTCGTCGAGCGTGAGCCCGAGTTGCTTGAGTCGTGCGATGAAGTGGAGCCTTTCGAGGGCGTCGGGTCCATAGAGGCGGCGCCCGCCGGGGCCCCGGCCCGAAGGCGCGAGGAGGCCGAGCTCCGCGTAATAGCGGATCGTCCGGCTGCTGACGTCGGCCTGGCGCGCGAGGTCGGCGATGTCGAAGCCGGGCTCGCTCGCAGTGATGGTTGGGTCGTCTTTCACGGCGGCAGGATAGGCGTGCTGCCAGTTCACGTCAACTGACGATCGGTTTTCGGCGGCGGCGCCATCGCCCCCGGGCCTAGGAGAGGATCTCGGCGGCGCGGCGCGCGAAGTAGGTGAGGATCATGTCGGCGCCGGCGCGGCGGATGGCGGTCAGGGTTTCGAGCAGCAGTGCCTTGCCGTCCATCCAGCCGTTGGCGGCGACGGCTTCGATCATCGCGTACTCGCCGCTGACCTGATACGCCGCGACGGGGACGTCCACGGCCAGACGAACGCGCGTGATGACATCGAGGTAGGGCAGGGCGGGCTTCACCATCACGATGTCGGCGCCCTCGTGGACGTCGAGCTCGACTTCGCGGAGCGCTTCGCGCGCGTTGGCGGGGTCCATCTGGTAGGTCTTCTTGTCGCCGTGACGCGGTGCCGAGTCGAGCGCCTCGCGGAAGGGCCCATAGAACGACGACGCGTACTTCGCCGAGTAGGCGAGGATTCCGACGTCGGTGAAACCGTGGTCGTCGAGCGTGCCGCGAATCACGCCCACGCGGCCGTCCATCATGTCAGAGGGCGCGACGATGTCGGCGCCGGCCTGCGCCTGCGCGACCGCCATGTCCGCGAGCACGTCGAGCGTCGGGTCGTTGAGGACACGGCCCTCGTGCACATACCCGTCGTGGCCGTCACTGGAGTAGGGGTCCATCGCGACATCCGTGATGACGAGCATCTCGGGCACTGCGTCCTTGAGATCCTTGATCGTCTTCTGCAGCAGCCCGTCCGGGTTCGTCGATTCCTTCGCCCACGGATCCTTGAATCGGTCGTCGAGCGCGGGGAAGAGCGCCACCGCGGGGACGCCCAACGCGAACGCGGCCTTGGCCTCGGCGACGATCAAGTCGCGCGAGAGCCGCGCCGTTCCCGGCATCGAGTTGATCGGCTGGCGGACGCCCTGGCCATCGACAACGAAGAGTGGATAGATGAAGTGCCGCGGGGAGAGGCTGGTTTCTCGCATCAAACCGCGGATTGCCGCGGACCTGCGGTTGCGGCGTGGGCGAATCGGGATGTCGAACGTGGTTTCGAGACGATCGTTCACGGGGATCTCCGGTTGCCTCTTAGAAACATTGGCGAGGCGAAATTCATACTACTCGTAGAGATGGGGAGAGGGTATCCTCTCGGCCGCTTTCATCATCCACCGAGGTCCCGCCGCCGTGTGGCTCTACCATGCAAACATGGCCCTCGAGAAGCCGCTGCGCTGGGTAGGCTGTGTACGCGCCGTCGACGAGGGCGGTAGTATCCCGCGGCGCGGTGCGACACTGCTCGTCGCCAATCACTCGTCGTTTCTCGACCCCTGGTTTGTCGGTGTTATCGTTCCGCGTCCTGTACGCAACCTCATCACCCGGAAATGGTTCGACAAGTCCCCCGCGTGGCGCTTGCTCTTCACCGCTTGGGGGACGATCCCCGTGCAGGATGGTGACGCGACCGCGACGCTCGCAGCGATCAAGGACGCTCTCGACGCGGGGCATCTGGTCGGCGTCTTTCCCGAGGGGCGCATCTCGGAGGACGGTCGCATGAACGGCTTCCGCAGCGGTGTCGCCTGGATGGCCTCGCAGTCGGGCGCTCCGGTAGTACCGCTCGGCATTCGAGGCGCGTACGACTGTTTGCCGCGGCATCGAAAAGTGCCGCGTTGGCCGAGGATCCGCATCCACGTCGGCGCGCCGCGCTATTTTCCAGGTACCGAAGACGGGCGTCCCGTCGAACCGACACGTCGCGACATCGTCACGTTCACGAGACTGCTCGAAGACGACGTGCGACGTCTGGCCGGCCAGCCCACGCGCGAGTCGGCCGAGGCGCGCCGAGCGGCCACGGTGAGCGCCGAGGACGACGATCAGAACGGGAAGAGCCTCGGAATGAGCAGTATCCCGAGCAGCCAATAGATTGCGTTGAGCGGTCCGCCGAGGCGCAGATAGTCCGTGAAGCGATAACCGCCAGGTCCGTAGACCAGCATGTTGGTCTGATAGCCGACCGGCGTGTAGAACGCCGCCGACGCCGCGAAGGCGATTGCGATCAGAAACGGCCGCGCATCGACCCCGAGCTTCACGGACGCCGAAATGGCGATGGGCACCATGAGCGCCGCGGTCGCCGTGTTCGACATGAATCCCGTCAGCAAATACGTCACGAGGAAGAGCACGCCGAGCACCGCGATCGGCCCCAGGTCGCCGCAGAGCCAGAGCAATCCACGGACGATCTTGTCGGCGGCTCCCGTGGCCTCGAGCGCGCTGCCGAGCGGGATCAAGCCGCCGAGTACGGCGACGATGCGCCACTCGATCGCGCCGTACGCCTTCTGCACCGTCAGGCATCCCGTGAGGACGAGCAGCACGGAGCCCGCGACCGCGGCCGCGACGATCGGAAAGACGTTCGCGGCGGCGAACGCGATGACGCCGACGACGATCGCCGCCGTGAGTGCCGCGCGCGCCGGACTGGCGAGCGGCGTTTCCAGCTCCTGCAGAAAGATGAAATCTTGTTGGTGGCTGAGCAGCTCGAGATCCCTGCGATGCGCGAGCACGAGCAGCTCGTCGCCGACGCCGATCTGGATTCTCCCGACCTTTTCGACGATGTCCTCGCCGCGGCGGCGGATCGCCACGCACGTCGCGCCGTAACGGCGGCGGAAGTTCGCCTCTTTCAGCGTGCGGCCGTCGAGATAAGAATTCGGCGCCACGACGACCGCTACGAGCACCGAGTCGGATGAGAGCAGGCTCGCGTCCTGGGCGTCGCGGCCGGGGCGCGGCATGAGGCCCGTCGCGGCCTGCAGCCTTGGCAGGCGCTCCGCCGGCATCTTCACGAGAAGCAGATCGCCTTCGCCCAGCGCCAAGTCAGGAGACGGAACGGGGTCCACCTCCCCGGCATGCACGATGCCGAGTACCTCGAGATCGTGTTGTTCGGCGAGCCGCGCCTCGCGCAGCGAAGCTCCGATCAGCTTCGATCCCGGGGCGACGACGAGCTCGATGAGAAAGCGACCGAGTTCGTAGCCCGTGGGCGACGCTTCGGATGCGGGGATCCGTTGCGGCAGCAGGCGCCCCGTCACCAGCGTCAAATAGACGGCGCCCACCGCGAACATGATGAGCCCGAGCCGCGAAAACTCGAACATGCCGAAAGGACGCTGGCCGTGCTCGACCGCGAGGGTGGAGACCAGGATGTTCGTGGATGTACCCACGAGTGTGCACATGCCGCCCAGGATCGCGAGAAAAGCGAGCGGCATGAGAATGCGGCTCGGGCTGAGGCGGCGGCCCTGACACGCGCGCAGCGCGACGGGCATGAAGATCGCCACCGCGGCCGTGTTGTTGATGAACGCCGAGATCGGGCCGACCACGACCGCGATCATCGCCAGCAGGCCGCGCTCGCTGCTTGGACCGTAACGAAGCACGCGCGCCGCAAGAAACTCCACGACGCCTGTCGCTTGCAATCCGGCGCTGAGAATGAACATGCACGCAACGGTGACCGTAGCGGGACTGGAGAATCCGGAGAGGGCGCGAGAAGGCTCGAGGATGCCGGTGAGCAGGAGGATGGCGAGCGCCAAGAGCGCAACGACGTCCGGCCGCAGCCGCTCGGTGACGAGCAGCAGCACGACCATCAGCATCAAGCCGAGGACGACGAGGGCTTCCACGAAGGCTCTCCAGGAACTCCAGGCGGCGCGATTCTATCAGTGGAGCCTTACTCATCGATGAAGGCGCACGCGAGCGTCATCAGGGCGCGGTCGTTCCTCGGCCTGTCGCCGTCTCGATCGACTCGAGACGCGCGAGGAGCCGGTCCAGGACACTCTCATAGGCCTTGACCGCGGCGGCCTCCGCGGCCGCGTCCTGCCGGGCGATCGCCTCGCGCAGCAGGGGCAGCGTCCACGACCCATAGCCGGAGTCCGGATCCGTGGCCGCGTAGAGGTTGCGGTACCAAGGTCGCCCGGGAAGGCCCTCGGGCGCGATCCACGCGCGCTCGAGACCGATGAGAAGGGCATCGACTTCGCGGCGCGTCTCGACCGGAACGTCGTTAGCCGCGGCGGTCTTTTCCATGGCGACTCCTGCTCGGTGCGCGGCGGCCTCGAGCGCGCTCACACGGGCAAGGAGCGTCGGGAAGCGAGCCTCGGCGGGAGCGCCTTCCGCCGCGCTGGCGGCCGCGTCGAGATGGCGCCTCAGGCGGGGTGCGTAGCCGCGGGGGTCGAGCGGAACGAACGTCGACGAAGTGAGATCCAGAACGAGTGCGTTGCCGATGCGCGCGAGCATGAGCGCGGGCTGGTAGTCGTCGCCGACCACGTGGTGGTACCACGCGAGCGTTTCGTAGTTCGTGTGGTACGAGACGCCGGGGCTTCCCCACGCGCCGAATCCAGTCGATGGAATGCCGAGGTGGGAATAGAAGCCCAGGTGATCCGAGCCGCCGCCGAGATCGCCGACGCGCGGATTGCCCCCGTGGCGCGCGAGCCAGAGCTCCTGAACGGTGGAGCCCGTCGCACCTGCTTGCGGGACGTGCGCCGTCGCCGCCACGACCGCAGCTTCGAGAAGCGGGGACGCCGATGCGCCGAAGTCCGGGCCCATCGCCGCCATGTCGAGATTGATGTACGCGATCCCGTTCTTCGCGAGTTCCTCGCGATGCGCCTCGACCCATTCGGTCGAGCCGATGATGCCGAACTCCTCCGCGCCCCAATGCGCGAAGACGACCGTCCGGTCGGGGCGCAGCCCGCGCTTCGCCGCCTCGGCGAACGAACGCGCCATCTCGAGGAGAACGATCGTCCCCGCGTGCGGATCGCCCGCGCCGAAGGTCCACGCGTCGAAGTGGCAGCCGACGACGACCATTTGCTCGGGCATGACCGCACCCCGCAAGCGGCCGATGACGTTGGCGGTCTCGACGATCGCGCGATCCTGGTCGACGGTGACGCGGACGCGCAGCTCGTCGCCGCCGGTCACGCGATACGCGAAGGGCAAGCCGCCCTGCCATCCCGCGGGCACCGCCGGGCCGCGCATCCGTGAGAGGATCTCGCTCGCCGCTCCCCAGCCCATGGCCTGCACCGGGATGCGCAGCATCGCCACGGATTCGGGGTCGAGACGGCGCGCGTCTTTCGTGGCCGGTTCGAAGGGTGTGAGCGGGTCGCCCGGGTACGTGAGCGTCTTGACCGAGCCGCGCTCGATCGAGTGCTCGTTCGCCCAGCCGCCCTCGGGGTAGGGAATGCCGCGCCGATATCCCGAATCGTCGGGATCCGTGTAGAGCAAGAGCGCCGCCGCGCCGGCTTCCTCGGCGAGCCGGGCCTTGTCGCCGCGGTAGACCTTGCCGTAGCGCGCGATCGCGATCTTGCCCAGGAGCGAGACACGCTGGCGCCGCAACTCTTCGAAGTCCGCGCGCGAGCCGTAGTTGACGTAGACGACTTGCCCCGTGACGTCGCCCGCGCCGCTGTAGGCGTTCCATGCGTCCGCGGCGTCCGGGTGTGCCGGCCCGGAGTCGCCCGGCACGGGCTCTTCGCGCAATGGAAGCGCGATCGTCCGGCCGTCCGCGAGCACTGTCACGCTCGAGGAGCGATGACGGGGAAGCAAAGCGAAGAACGGCTCGATCTCGACCTCGAGCCCCATCTCTTTCATCTCGGACGCGAGCCGCGAGATCATGCGCGCGTCGCCCGCCGATCCCGCCGGATGCGGCTCGGCCGTGAGCCACGCGTGCGTCTTGGCGAGGCTCTCGACCCTGGGGATGGCCTGCAGCGAGTCGAGCAGGGTGGGCTTCGCGGGTGTCGCGGCAGTCGCGGCGGCTGCCGCGGCGAGCAGGGTCGTGATCATCAGCTCATCCTCTATTTTCCGGGCGTGATCGCGGGCTCGTCAGCGTTTGCCGAGCCAGCCCTTGCGGCGGAAGTAGAAAAGCATTGCGGCGGCGAGTCCCGCCATCAGCGCGAGCGCGAAAGGATAGCCGAGGCGCCAGCCGAGCTCCGGCATGTTCCAGGGAGAGCTCGTTCTATCGAAATTCATGCCGTACACGCTCGCGATGAACGAGAGCGGAATGAAGATCGTCGAGATCAACGTGAGCAGTTTCATCACCTCGCCGAGGCGGTTGTTGGCGCTGGCCAGGCATGCGGTCATCAGATCCGACGCCGAGTCGCGGAACGTCGCCACGA
>CAZPJJ010000011.1:0-29459 GCA_964586535.1 uncultured Acidobacteriota bacterium
GCGGCGATCCGGGCGCAATGAATTGCGCCCCTACCGGGAACTCGGTGCGATGAATTGCACCCCGACCGGAATGCGGTGCGACGAATCGCGCCCCGCCCGGAACGTGGTGCGATGGATCGTACCCCCACCCCCGATTCCGGCCCGATGAATCGCGCGCCCACCCAGCAACGCGCACCGCGATTCGCGACGCCTGCAGCCGCGCCCGCACGTTGCGGAGCGGGTGGTGGCGCGGTCAGGTGAGTGCGGGGAAGAGCGGGTACTTGATGCCGGCCATCTTGTGCAGGACGCGGACGACCTGGGCGCTGTAGCCGAATTCGTTGTCGTACCAGACGTAGAGCACGACGTTGCGGCCGCTCACGATGGTCGCCGCGGAATCGACGACGCCGGCGCTGCGCGAGCCGATGAGGTCGGTCGATGCGATTTCGGTCGAGGCCGAGTAGTCGATCTGCTTTTGCATCGGCGAGTGCAGCGACGCCCAGCGCAGGTGCTCGTTGACGCTTTCGCGCGTGACGTCCTTGCCGAGATTGAGGTGCAGGATCGCCAACGAGACGTTGGGCACCGGCACGCGGATCGCGTTGCCGGTGAGCTTGCCCGCGAGCTCGGGGATCGCCTTGGCCACGGCCTTCGCCGCGCCGGTCTCGGTGATGACCATGTTGAGCGGCGCACCACGGCCGCGGCGGGTCTTCTTGTGGTAGTTGTCGATGAGATTCTGGTCGTTGGTGTAGGCGTGCACCGTCTCGACGTGCCCGCTCTCGATGCCGAAGGTGTCGTGGATCGTCTTCAGCACGGGCACGATCGCGTTCGTCGTGCAGCTCGCGGCTGAGATGATGCGGTCGCCGTCGGCGATCTCCTCGTGATTCACGCCGTAGACGATGTTCTTGATCGCGCCCTTGCCCGGCGCGGTCAGCACCACCTTGGCAGCTCCCGGCGCGCGCAGATGGCGGCCGAGGCCTTCTTCGTCGCGCCACTTGCCGGTGTTGTCGACGACGATCGCGTCGTGGATTCCATGGGCGGCGTAATCCGCCCTCTCGGGTGCGTCGGCGTTGATGAGTTGGATGAAGTTGCCGTTGGCGATGATGCCTTCGTTGGCTTCATCGACCTGGATCGTGCCGTTGAACATGCCGTGCACGGAATCGCGCCGCAGCAGGCTGGCGCGCTTGTGGATGTCGCCGTCTTCCTGTCGGCGCACGGCGATCGCGCGCAGCCGCAGCGCCTCGCCGTTGCCCATGCGGTCGACGAGCAGGCGCGCCACGAGCCGGCCGATGCGGCCGAAACCGAAGAGGACTACGTCCTGCGGTTTCGCTTGAAGGGCGGCACTGCCGTCGATGCACAGGGCGAGTTCGCGGGCCACGAAGGCGTCGGGTGACTCGGTCTTGCCGCTCTGCAGCCAGAGCACCGCGAGCTTGCCCCAGTCGATGCGCGCCGGGGTGAGCGGCAGCCGCGACATCGCCTCGAGGAGCGGGAAGCTGTCGCGGATCGAGAGCTCGTTGCTCTCGACGCGCCGCACGTAGCGATGGGCTTTGAGGATGTGCATCGGCCCGCGCTTGATCACCGGCTGGCCGTAGATCAGCGTCACGACGCCGAAATCGCGATAGAGCTTGCCGATCAGCGGGAGGCTCGCCTCGGCGAGGTGCTCGCGTTCTTTCCAGTCGTGCAGATGTTGGGTGAAGAGTTCTTCGCTCACGTCTCGCTTCCTCGCGCGGACGGCGGCGGCGCGCCGTACCGGCAGCCTCGGTACCAAACGGCGACGATGACCACGCCCAGAGGGCCGGAAATGATGTCACAAGACGGCCCGCGATTCCGCCCGAGAGCGGCCCCGCGGGCGCCTCGTCAGCGCTCGGTAGGCGGCGCGGCGGCCTTGCCCCAGCGAATCTCGAACCCAGGGGGCGCGTGGTAGCCGGAGCGCTCGATCGTGTCGCCCTCGAAGATGGCCCACGAGGGGATCTCGCCGCGGTAGGACTTCGTCATCCGCCAGAGCTGCAGCGCGCTGTTGGCGGCGACGAGGTAGACGACGCGCTCAGGCGCGTCGGGGTTGGGTACGACGAGGAAGAGCCCCTGCTCGGGACGGTCGTAGGTGACGCCGTCGACGCGGAAGTAGCCGCGCCCCAGCTCGAAGCTTCCCTGCGTCGCGAGCGACGCCGCGTAGACGTTCTCGGCCGCGCCGCCGATGACGATCAGATCGCGCTCGCGCCGTTCCGCATCGCTCAGCTCCGAGTCCTTGACGAGCGGCGGGAGGATCTCGAGGTACGCGTCCGCGAGCGCGGTCTGGAAGCGGTCCGCCATCGTGTGCTGCGCTTCGATCTCGCGCGTCGTGCCGAAGACGATCGACGCGCGATCGAACTCGTCGATGATGTTCGGCCACGCGTAGAACCACGGCCGCGCGGCGCCGATGTCGCCGAAGGGATCGAAGCGCAGCGCGATGGGCTCGTCGTCGATCTCGAAGGAGAGCTTCGTCCTGGCGCCTTCGAGGCGCGCGGGGAAGACCTTCCGCCCCTCTGCGGTCTCGATCTCCACGGCCGTCTGGACCGTCCACGCGGGCTCGTCCTGCGTGACGTCGACAACGACGCGATGCCCGCGCCCGGCGCGCTCGACCTTCGCGGCGATGCGCGGCGCGGGAAGTCCCGTGCGCTCGAGCCACGGCATCACGACGGGCGCGACATCCCGGCCCGCGGCGCGCGAGAGCGTCGCGAGGAACTCCGCGGTCGTCGTCTTGCGTCCGCGATGCTCCTCGTGCGCCTCGCGCATCGCCTTCAAGAAGACCTCGTTGCCCAGCGCGAGCCGCAACTGATGCAGCGCGAAGGTCCCCTTGACGCGCGGGATGCGATAGGGCGCGTAGCGGTCCCAGGCGTGCTTCGCCGCGAGCGGCGCGAGATCGCCTTCGCGCGAGACGGTGTAGAGAAAGCGCGTCGCCATCTCGTCGAGCTGGCGGCGCACGCTGCGCGCGCGCTCTTCCACGGTCGCGTCATCGCCCGCCAGGCCGCGCAGCATGTGCCAGGACGCGGCGCTCGCCGACGCGAGCCAGTTCTCGGCATCGCTCGCGGGCTCGATCGTTCCGCGCCAGAGCGCGTCGGCGTCGATCTCGAAGCGCGCGGCCGTCTCGCCAAACTCGACGGGAGTCTCGTCCTCGCTCGCGGACGTGGCGGCGGGCGGTGAGGATTCGCGCGCCTCGTGCAGGCTCGCCGTCATCCACTTCGGGCTGGCGGTCGCGTAGCCGAGCGCCAGATGCGGCACGGCGCCGGGCAGATCGGGCATGCGCCGGCTTCCGGCCTCGGGGAATTTCTCGCGCAGCGTCACCTTGCCGTGGTGGGCGAGGAAGACGAGTTCCTTCGCCATCGCCGTCGTCGTGATCTTGCCGTCGCAGGCGTGCGCGCGATTGATCGGCGACGTCGCGAACATCGCGGCGGCTTCGACCTCGTCGAGCCGCCCCTCGACCTTGCGATAGAGCTGCTGGAAAGCCACGTCGCGATTCCACGGCGCCCAGGCGAGATCGTAGGGAGCATCCTCGGGCTGGGTGACGTACTCGCGCCGCACGCCGGGATCGCGATTGTTGTTGTTCGACCAGAGGAATCCCGGAATCCCGAAGGGCGCGATGTCTTCGCCCGTGCGCCAGAGCTTGTGCCGGTGCGTGCCGAGCAGCAGGATGCCGACCTCGCCGGTCTTGACATCGGCGAGCGGCCAGTCGTTGGTGTACATGCCGTTGTTGCCGTCGGTGAGGATGCGCGTCACGTCGTCGATCGAGGACGCGTACTGCGCGGCGCGGCGGATGCGGTCGCTCTGCGGCGTGCCCGTCGCCTCGTAGGGCGTCTGCGCGACGGTCGTCTCGCCGATCACGATGCCCGCGTCGTTGATATAGAAATCGGCGCCCGAGTGGATGCCGCCGGGGAAGGTCTGATAGGCGACGCGGTGTCCGCGATCGGGCGCGAGGTCCATGAGCACGTTCCAGTGCACGCCCGTGTAGCCGTTCCACATGAAGATCTGCCCGAAGACGACCTCGCCCGTCGCGGTGGCGGGGCCCGTCGCCGCGAAAGCCGAGCAGCGGTGGCGGTCGTCGGGAATCGCCAGTTCCTCCTGCTGCGCGAGGAAGGACTGCCCCGAGAGCGCATGCGGCGTGACGCGAATCGCGTCGCGCATCTGGTCGATGTCGATCGCGGCATTGAGCGTGACGATGTCGAGCAGCGTCGCTTCCGCGCCGTTGATCTCGACACCCGCGTGCCGGACGCCATCGGCGATGCCGCGCATCTCGGTCAAGAGCTCGGGGTCGAACTTGCGCTTGAGCATGGCGTCGGCCATGAAGCGCAGCGCCTCCCAGCCGCCCTGCGGATCCTGTTTGTTCTCGACGTGCGCGAGTTTGTTCGCGTACGCGGCGATCTCGTCGGCGAGCAGCACGCCGTGCTGGAAGCCGCGCTCGTAGGGCTCGCCTTCGACGTGCACGAAGATCCAGCCCAGGTCGTCATAGCGGTAGGCCGGCCCGTGCCAGCGCACGCGCTCGCGCGGCACCAGGGCGTGCGGATCGTCGACCTTCTCGACGCGCACGTCGTCAAAGTCGGCGACGCCCGTCGCGGTGCCGTTCTTTCCGAGGTGGAGCCGCACGCTGTCGACCGGGCGCGTCGCGATGAAGAGGCTCTCGACGCGCGTCCACGAGCGCGTGGCGCCCGCGGTGCTCGAGTGATTGGTGAAGGGGAACGACGCCATCGAGATGCAAGCCGGTACTGCGGTCGGGTAGCGCGTGCGCGGATCCGAGAACGCGTTCAGAGTGCGCACCCAGGCCGAGACACGGTAGAGATGCCCGACGGCGAACGAGAGCGGCTCCGATTCCACCGTCACGCGCCGTGGGCTCGGCGACGCGATGCGCAGCGCGCTTTCGTCCGCGCGCCCTGCGCCCGCGCCCTGCACGAGCGCCACGCCCTCCGCACCGCCCTCGACGACGCGCCACCCGGCGGGCAGCGCGCCCGGCGAGCCCTCGGCGAAGCTCGCGTTGACCAGCGGCATCGCGGGAACTTCGACGGCTGAAGCGGACGACATGAATGTGGCGAAGAGACAGAGCGCCCCGATCGAGAGCGCGAGAAGAACAGGGCGCATGGTCGTGACTCCCAGTTGGATTACTTCGCGAGCAGCGCGCCGAGCTGATGCGCCGCCTCGATGCCGGAGAGCGTCGCGCCCTCGACGCGCGCGCCGCCGAAGGCATCGCCGGCGCAGACCGCGGGCGGCAAGCCCTCGAGCGCGAGCACGCGCTCTTTGTGGAACACGGCGGGGCTCGCGTAGCGCCAGCGCTTGAGCTGCCGCTCCTTCACCTCGGCGTTGCGCGCGCAGAAGACGCGCACGGCGGCCTCCATCGTGTCGAGGACCTCGTCGTCGGGCTCCGCGAAGCGCGCCTCCGAAGCGCGCGGTCCCGCCTGCACCGTGACGAGCGTGGCGTCGGGCGAGATGCCCTTGCGCTGGTTGTCGGCGATCCAGCAGATGTCGGCACCGAGCCGCTCGACGAAACCGGGCTCGGGCAGCTCGACATCGCCCTCGAAGAGCAATAGCCCGCAGAGCGCCGGGTCGTACTCGAGGCGGCGCAGCGCGTAGTGATCGCTCCGCGAGAGTTCGACGGCGCCGGCCTCGAAGAGCGCGAGCGTCTGCGGCACCGGCGCGGTGAGCACGAGGCCGCGCGCCTGGAAGACCTGCCCCTCGGTATCCTCGGCACGCCAGAGTCCGTCCGTCGGGGCGACGCGCACGAGACGCGTTTCGAGGGCGACCTGGAGCCCCTGCGCGAGGTGCTTGGCGAGCGCGTTCATGCCGCCCTCGGCGACGTGGCGGACGAGCGCCTCGGTACGGTGAGACGTCAGGCTGCCCTCGGACCAGCCGGTGCTCCACGCGCGCACCAAGCCGTCGGCGATCCAGGGGCGGACGATCCGGCGGAAGGCGGGGCTTTCGGCCGTGAAGAACTGCGCCCCGTGGTCGGCGCGGCCGGCTCCGATGCGCCGCGTGGCCAGGCGGCCGCCGACGCTGCGGCCCTTGTCGACGACGAGCACGCGCCGGCCGGCGCCGGCGAGTTCGCGGGCCGCCATCAATCCGCTCAAACCGGCGCCGACGACGAGCGCGTCGTGCACCTGGGGGTCGTGCGTCATCGGGGGATCTCCACGAAGCGAAGATTGTAGCAGCGCGCGGGGAGCGCCCTCCGGCGCCCGCACCCGACCCTGTTGCGGCGAACGCTCAGAGCGCGAGGTCCTGTCCCGAGAGCCGCACGCACTCGCTCCACAGGCGTTCGTGATCGCCCGCCACGGGTGCGTTCTTCGCGAAGAGCGTGGCCTTGCGCGGGCGCCGGTCGAAAAAGAGTTTGCCCGTCTCGCCCGCGACCCGAGGCGAGGCCGCCAGCCAGACGACGGTGTCGGCACCTTGCTCCCAGTCCCGCAGCACCGGGCCGAGCAGCGCGTGGAAGCGCGGGAGCGCTCGCGCGACGACGGGCGTGTCGGCCCATCCGGGGTGCATCGCGTTCGAAGTCACACCGCGGGCGCGCAGCTTGTCGGCCCAGGTCTCGTTGAGCAGCACCTGCGCGCGCTTGTTCTGCGCGTAGGCCGCGACGCCGTCCCAGGGGTCGAGGCGCGTCGACTGCAGGTCGTTCACGTCGAGCTTCTGCGTGTACATGCCGCCGGAGGTGACGTGCACGATGCGCGCGGGGGCGCCGGCGACGAGGAGCGGCGCGAGGCGGTTCGTGAGCAGGAAGGCGCCGAGGACGTTCGTCTGGAAGTTCGCCTCGATGCCGTCCTCGGTCAGCAGCCGCTCGTGGAGCATCACGCCCGCGTTGTTGACCAGCACGTGTAGCGCGGAGAAGCGCTCGCGGACGCGGTCGGCGCAGGCGCGCACCGACGCGAGCGAGGCCAGGTCGAGCGGCTCGACGATCACGTCGTCGGGGTCGGCCTTGGTCTCCGCAAGGATAGCGGTGCGCGCCTCCTCGCCCTTGGCCATCGAGCGGCAGGCCATGACGACCGTCGCCCCGAGCCGCGCGAGCCCCGTGGCCGTCGCCCTGCCGATGCCCGAGTTGGCGCCGGTGACCAGCGCCACCTTTCCGGCAAGCGAGACGTGGAGGTCGCCGGCGTCCCAGAAGGGGCGGCGCAACCGGTAGCCGATCGCCGAGTACGACCCGACGACGGTGACTTCGAGCAGGGTATCGAGAGCTTCGTAGACCAGACCCATGGGGCACCTCGGCTTCGAGGGTAGCCCCGGTGGGAATTCCCGCGAGCCCCTCCCCCGGACCGAGGTGGCCGGATGGGGCGCGAGGGCTACCCTGGCTCGAAGCCCGGCGGCGCCCAGCCGCCAGCGGAGGATCCCGATGCCCCTCAAGCGAATCCCCGACGCGGTCCTCGATGCCCCCCTGCAGGGGAGGCATCTCTCCGGCGCAACGCTGCGCGAGGAGATGGGCGGCAAGCCCACGCTGCTCGTCTTTTTGCGCCACTTCGGCTGAATCTTCTGCCGGGAGACCGTCGCGGACCTGCGCCGGATCAGCTCCGGCCGCGCCGACTACCCGCCCGTGCTGCTCTTCCACATGGGCACGGTCGACGAAGGCGAGCGGTTCTTCGACGGTCTCTGGAAGGAGGCTCGTGCAGTCTCCGATCCCGACAAGAAGTTCTACGAGGCTTTCGGCCGCGGGCGCGGCGGAGTGCTGGATCTCTTCGGCCCCTCGGTGTGGCTGCGCGGCATCGGCGCCGCGATCAAGGGCCACGGCGTCGGCCTACCCGTCGGCGATCCGCTCGTGATGCCGGGTTCGTACCTGGTGCAAGACGACCGCGTCCTCTGGAGCCACGACGCGCAGCACGCGGGCGATCACCCGGACTACGAGAAGCTGCCGGGGATTCTGGAGGCGGCGACGCGATGATCGTCGTCGGGGTGCACGGCAACGGCGGTGGCTCGATCCGCTTCGCGCGGATCCTCGAGCACATGCCGCCCGACGTGCGCCTCGAGGCGCCGACGCTGCCCGGCTTCGGCGGCGTGCCGCGCGATCCCGCGCTGACGACGCTGGCCGCGTACGCGGCGCGCCTCTGGGGCTATGTGGCGGAGGTGCCGCGGCCGCGGGTCGTGCTCGGCCACGGGATCGGCGGATCGATCGCGCTCGAAATGCTGCGCGGGCACGCACTCGATATCGACGGCGTCATCTTGCACGCCCCGGTCGGCGCGCGCCTCGACACGCGCTGGTATCCGCGCGTGATGCGCACGCGCGCGATGCGCGCACTCGCGCAGCGGCTCCTTGCAGCGCCGGCGCTGCGCTCGTTCTGGGCGAGGCGCTTCTTTCGCGAGGCGCCGCCCACCGACTATGTCGAGCGCTTCTTCGAGGACTACCGGCGCTGCGAGGCGTTCTCGCAGATGTTCGACCTGATCACGGCGCGCTGGTTCGACTCGCTCGAGCCGCGGACGACGCCGGCGGTGTTGCTCTGGGGCGGCAAGGAGCGCGTGCTCGACGCCGGTCAGGCCGAGGCGTTCCGGCGCGTGCTTCCCGGCGCGCGCGTCGAGATCGTCCCCGAGTGGGACCACTTCCCGATGATCGACGCGCCGCGCGAGTACGCGCGGACGATCGCGTCGCTCGCGCGCACGCTGGTGCCCGCGGCTGTCGAGGGCCGCCGATGAGCAGACCGGCGTGGATCGCGCTCGGCTCTGGCCGGGTTGCCGCCGCGCACGTGGGGCCGAAAGCGGCGCTCCTCGACCGAGCGCGCGCATTCGGGCTGAGCGTCCCCAGTGGCGTGGTCGTTCCCGAGGAGACGCTCGCCCTGCTCGGCTCGAGCGGCGTGCTGAGCGACGACGGCGGGACGGTGCGCGTCATCGACGAGCGCGGATCGTTCGAGCGCCTGCGGCTGCCGGATCTCGGTCCCCGCGTTGCGGTGCGCTCGGCGTTCGGCGAGGAGGACCGCGAGCATCACAGCTTGGCGGGGGTGTTCGAGAGCGTCTTGCGCGTGGACGCGCAGGATCCGATTGCGCTCGCGCGCGCGCTCGAAACCGTGTGGAACTCCGCCGCGCGCATCGCGCATGGTGTGCGGCGCCGCGACGTGCTCGTAATGCGCATGGTCGAGGCGCGGCAGGCGGGCGTCGCGTTCACCGAGCCCGAGTTCGAGGACGATCTCGTCAACGCCACCGACGGCACCGCCGAGCGCCTCGTCGCCGGTCAGGTCGCGGGAAGGCGGCTCGAGTTGCCGAAGCTGCGGCGATTCGAGCGCAGCCCTCCCACCTCGGACGAACTCCCGGCTTGGGCCCTTCGCCTGCAGGACACGCTGCGTGGGGTACGGCGCTGCTTCGGCACGGCGCGCGGCTGGGACGTCGAGTGGGCCGACGACGGCGAGCGCTGTCACGTCGTGCAGGTGCGCGCGATCACGCGGCGCACGGTTCGCGACGAGCTCTTCACGCTCGCCAATCACCGCGAGATCCTGCCCGACCTGCCCTCGCACTTCATGAGCAGCCTCATCGCCTCGTGCGCGGGAGACCTCTTCGAGTACTACCGGCGCTTCGACAGGCGCCTCCCCGCGACGCGCCCGTTCATCGAGGTCATCGCCGGCAGGCCCGTGATCAACCTCTCGCTGCTTCTCGACATGATTCGCTCGTGGGGATTGCCGACGCGCCTCGTCACGGATTCGATCGGCGGCGAGGCGGGACCGTGCGCGCCGCTGCGCCTCGGGCGCGTCGTGCGCGCGTGGCGGCCGCTGCTCGGGCTCGCGCTCTCGCAGGTCGGCTCGACGCGCTCGGCGCGGCGGCTCGCCGCGCGCATCCGCCGCCGCACGAGCTTGCGCGCCGCCAGCTTCGGCGGCGCAATCGAAGAGCTGCGCTTCATCTACACGGCACTCGTGCAGGAGATGTTTGCGCTCACCGCGGCGATGAGTCCGCCGCTGGCGATCCTGCGGCGCTTCGGAGTCGTCGAGGAGCACGCGAGCCGTGCAGGGACGATCACGCACGCGCTTCACGACGAGCTCGGCGCCCTGCGCGCGCACGCGGCGGAGCTCTCGCCCTCGGCGCGCGAAGCACTCTCCCGCGGCGAGGTGCCGGACGATGACGGCTTCCGCAGGCGCTGGTCCGCCTTCATCGCGGCTTACGGGCATCGCGGCGTCTACGAGAGCGACATTGCGCGCCCGCGCCACGCGGACGACCCGAGCGCGTTGCTGCGCTCGCTCGCGAGACCGGCGCCACCACGGCGGCCGCTTCCCGGGCGCACGGTGCTGGGCGTCCTCACGTGGCCGCTCTGGTTCGCCGCGCGGCGGGCGATGCGGGCTCGCGAGGCGTTGCGCCACGAGGCAATGGCGGGCTTCGCGCGCATGCGCGGCGAGCTGCTGCGCCTGGCGCGCGCGGCGCGGGCCGCGGACCAGCTTCCCGAGGTCTCGGCGCTCTGGCTGCTCGACATCGACGAAGCGCGCACGCTCGACGCCGGCTGGTCGATCGACGAGAGTGCGATCGCGAGGCGCCGCCGCGAGCGCGAACGGCTGGCGCGCATGTACTTGCCCAACGTCCTGCGCCGCGGGGACGAGGTGCTCGCCAAGAGCGTGGCGCGGCCCGAGGCCGACGAGATCGCGCTGCGCGGGCTGCCGCTGAGTTCGGGCAGGGCGAACGGCGTCGCGTGGGTGCTCTCGGAACCCGCGCTCGCGCCTCCGCCGGGCTTCTCGCCCGAGCGCACGATCCTCGTCGCGAGCGCGATCGACGCGGGCTGGATCGCGACCTTCGCGCACGTCGCGGCGATCGTGGTCGAGATCGGCGGCGACCTCAGCCATGGCTCGATCGTCGTACGCGAGGCGGGAATCCCCGCCGTCACCAACGTCCAGGGGGCGCTCGGGCTGATCAGGACCGGCGACGCGATCGACGTGGACGCGCGTGCGGGCGTCGTCGTCGTGCGCCCGGCCTCCGCGCGCGAAGCCGAGGCGGGTTCGCGGTGATCGAACTCGCGCTCGTCCATGTGGCCTGCACGCTGTACATGACCGGCTTGATCTGGTTCGTACAGGCCGTGCACTACCCGTTGATGAGCGCCGCGGCAGGCAAGGACTATCCGCTCTTCCAACGCGAGCACGAGATGCGCACGGGCTACGTGGTCGTGCCCGCGATGCTCGGCGAGGCGATCTGCGCGGCGGCGTTGGCGGTGCTCGCGGAGCCGGGAGCGGCGCGGATCCTGGCGTGGATCGGCGCGGCGCTCTTGGTGGTCGTTTGGGCGTCGACGTTCGGCCTGCAGGTGCCGGCGCACCGGCTCCTCGAACGCGGCTTCGACGAGGCCGCGCATCGCCGGCTCGTCGCAACGAACTGGGTGCGCACGGCGGCGTGGTCGCTGCGCTCCCTCGTGGCGCTCGCGCTCGTCCTTGCGCTCCAATCCGGGGGCTAGCTCCCGACGAGGCGGCGCAGCGCTCCGTCCAGACGAGGCTCGCGGAAGACGAAACCCATCTCGAGTAGACGCTTGGGTAGCACGCGCTGTCCGCTGAGCACGATGCCGTCGGCCATCTCGCCGAAAACCAGGCGCAGCGCGAAGGCGGGCGCGGGCAGGATCGCGGGACGGCCGAGCGCGCGGCCGAGAGCGCTCGCGAAGGCGGCGTTGGTTTCGGGCTCCGGGGCGGTGACGTTGAAGGACCCCGCGTAGCGCGCGTCGAGCATCGCCTCGTAGATGGCCGTCGCGGCGTCGTCGACGAGGATCCAGCTCACGCCCTGCTCGCCACTCCCGACTTTGCCGCCCAGCCCGAGCCGGAAGAGCGGCAAGAGGCGTCCCAGCATGCCGCCGCGCGGGGTGAGGATCGTGCCGAAGCGCAGGAGCACGACGCGGATGCCGAGGCGTTCGGCTTCGCGGGCGGCGTCCTCCCACTCGCGGACCACGTCGGCGAGGAAGCCGCTGCCGGGCGGTGAGTCCTCGTCGAGATTCTCGTTGCCGCGCGGTCCGTAGTAGCCGACCGCGGATGCGGCGACGAGCGTCCGCGGCGGCTCTTTCATGCGAGCGAGCGAGGCGACGAGGGCGCGCGTGCCCGCGACGCGCGAGTCGCGGATGCGCGCCTTCTGCGCGGCGCTCCAGCGGCGCGCGGCGACATTCTCGCCCGCAAGGTGGACGAGCGTGTCGATGCCCGCAAGATGCTCCGGATCGACGAGCCCGCGGCCGGGATCCCACGCGATCTCGCCGTTGGCGCGATCCGGATCGCGGCGCACGAGCGGACGCACGGTGTGTCCGCCCGTCGTGAGCAGGGGTGCCAGCACCGAGCCGACGAGCCCGCTCGCGCCGGTGATCGCGACACTCTGGCGCGGGCGGTTCGCGTGCCGCGCGTGCAGCGCGAGGTCTTCGATCGTCACGCGGTGCCGGTAGCGGAACATCGCGACGAGTTTCCGGCGCACGAGTCCGGCACCAAAGATGCTCCCGATGATGCCGAAGGGCAGCTCGAACTCGATCGCATCGCGCAGTCGGGCCTGCCCCGGCTGCCAGTCCGAGAACTCGTGGAGGTGCTCCCAGCGCGCGAAAGGTCCGGCGATCTGGACGTCGCGGAACGAGATGCCGGGGCGGTAGTCACGGTGCTCCGCCTCCCACTTCAGGCGCAGCGGCCCCTGCTTGATCTCGAGCGTGACGCGCGCGCCGTTCTCGATGCCGCCCGTGCGCGCCGCGACGCGGACGTTCTCCCAAGGCGGCGTGAGGCGCTCGAGCGCGCCGGGTGCGGCGTGCCACGCGAAGGCCTCGGCGCTCTCGGCGGGGAGAGCGCTCTCCATGACGAAGCGTTCGAGCGCGCGGCTCACGACCCGCCGCGCGCGGCGACGGTCTCGAGAATCTCGGCGACCGCCTGCCGGTGGATGAGCAGCGAGAGCACTTTGAGCTGCACGTAATCGCGGCGCAGCATCATGTAGCCCTCGTGGGAACCGAGACGGGACGTTCGGTTCGAGTCCTTCGCGAGATACCAGGGCGTTCCCTCGTGCTCGACGAAGCCCACGATGTGCACGCTGTGGTCGTCGGTCGTCTCGCCATTGGCGAGGCGATGCTCGCGCGAGGCTTGATCGATCGCGTCGCGTGGAATGTCGAAGCTGGGTACGAGCGCAATGTCGGCGGCACCAACCATGCCGGGCTCGGAAGTGTCGATCGAGACGGCGGCGCCGCCCGCGCGAGCGAGACCGCGGCGCAACGCCTCCTCGAAGATGGCGAGCGGGAGGTTCACGTAGCTCGCGTCGCGCCGCCAATTGTCGGGTACATCGAAGAGAGTCGTCTTCCAGAAGGGCGCGGCCATCGTCGAGACGAAGCGCGCGTAGTCGTCGGGATACAACTTGACGATCTCGTCGCGGAACGTCTCGGGCGTGTAGGTTTTCGCGTTCCACTCGAACGACGCAGGGGGGGCGCCGAGCTCGCGGTCGAGAAGGTCGCGCACGAGCCCGGCGACGAGGTCTTCGTCCCAGATCTCGTTCTCGCGGCACCAATCGAGCAGCGCGCGCACGAGGCGGTCGAGTTCGGAGTGATCGTGGCGCCCGCCGGCCTCGCTCATGCCCGGATACGCCTCGAGCGGCACGTAGCCGTAGCGCGCGCCGATGCGCAACACGGCGTCGGGCTGGGAGCCCTGGCCAAAGTCGAGTTTGCCGCGCTGGCGCACCCACTCGCGCGCTTTCTCGATCCACTCCCAGTACACGCTCCAGATCTCGCTGAGCTTGACGACGCCGCGATCGCGGACGCGCACCTCGGACTCGGCGAACGAAGTGCCCGCAAACGCCCAGCACGTCCCGGTGAGGTACTGCGCCTGCGGTGGCTGATGCCACGCGATGCTGAAGCCATTGGGCCCCGGCGGTTTGACGAGCGTCGCAAGATCGGGGCGCAGCGCGCGGCGGGCTTCGCCGGCTTTCTTGCGCTCGGCGTCGATGGCGTCCTGGATCGACTTGGTCTCGCGGAGCGCTTCGTCGCGGAGGCGGTCGTTCTCGGCCTTCATCTCGTCGATGACGACGAACTTGGGCTTCTCGACGTAGACCGCCCGGTCGCGTTCGGGCGGCGGATCCGCGGCGAGCGCGAGGGGCGCGGCGAGGGGAAGCGCGAGAAAGGCGAGAAAGGCGGGAAGGGCGAGCGCAGACTCGAATTTCATCGATCACTCACGATCGTCCCCTGCGGGACGGGGCGAGGCCGCTCGTCTCGTGGCGTGCGATCACGCCGACTCGCGGCGGGGAAAACGTCCGGCGAGGGCGCCCGCGACGACGCGCTTGACGTCGTCGCTGAACTCCGCGTTGGCCATCCATCTCAGGTAATCGGGGCTCTGCGTGGCGAGGTCGCGGAGCGAGCGCCCGCGGTTCTTGCCAAAGGCGAGGATTACGTCGCCGTTTTCGTCCCAAGCGAGACGGCGGGTAACGTCGACGTAGCGGTCCTCGTCGGGATTGCAGAACTTGTGCAGGCCCTCGAGATCGACGGGCAGATCGGGATAGCGGACGAGCTGCGCGTCGATGATCTCGAGCGTCGCGAGCGCGTCGGCGAGCGCGGAATGGGCGCCGTCGAGCTGCTTGCCGCAGTAGAAGCGGTAGGCCGCCGTGAGATCGCGAGGCTCTCGTTGATGAAAGATCTGCATCGCGTCGACGTGGCGCCGGCCCGCCAGGTCGATGGGATGGCCGGCGCGCTCGAGCTCGGTGACGAGCAGCGGCAAGTCGAAACGCGTCGAGTTATAGCCCGCGAGATCGGCGCCCTCGAGCATCGCGTGGATGCGCGGTGCGAGATCGCGGATCGTCGGCTGCCCGCGCACGTCGTCGTCGGTGATGCCATGGATGCGCGACGCCGAGGGCGGAATGGGGCGCTCGGGATCGACGAGACTGCGGAAGGTCTCGCGCAGACCGAGCGGCTCGACGCGCACGAGCGCGATCTCGACGATGCGATCGCGCGCGACGTCGGTGCCGGTCGTCTCGAGGTCGAATCCCACCAGGGCTCTTTCGAGGTTCAAGCGTTGCATGCCGGAATTCTAACTGAGCGGAGCATTTAGCGCGCGAAGCCGGAAGCCGCGTCGTAGCCGGTCATTTCGAGGAAGCCCCGCCCCGAGATATCCCCCGCTGCGTCGCGCCCTGAGACCTCGATCGCGCCCTCCCAGTAGCGGAGTGTCACGGCGAGTTCCTGATCTTCGAGCAGGGGCTCGGTGTCGAGACGCAGGCCGTGCCCAGGAAGCGCGATCGACCACGCCACGGGGTAGCGCACCCCTGAGTCGTTCTCCCAGAAGCGCCGCGGTTCGAGCGTGAAGTCGCGGGCGTCGAGGATTTCCGCACGGCCGTCTCGATCGACGAGTGCGCCCGCGTCGAAGGGATCGCGGGTTCCGTCGCGGCGGCGCAGTTGGAAAAGCATCAGGTCGCGGCCGTCGTCGAGTTGGATCGCGAACCAGTCCCAGCCGGTTTGATCCTCGCCAAGCACGCTCGTGCTCCACTCGCGGTCCATCCACGCCAGTCCCGAGACCGCGACGGGTGCCCCGTCCACGGCGAGCGTACCCCGCGCGTCGAGCCGCGTGAACGAGTAGTAGTAGGACGCGTTGCCCGGCGCCGCGCCTTTGCGCGAGAGCCCCTGCTCGCCCTGGAGAACGGGCGGCTTTGCGGGAGTCAGGAAGAGGTCGAGTTCTAGGCCGTCCTCGGCGGCGCGCAGGCGCATGGGGAAGGCATCCTCGCCGTCGGCGCCCTCGGCGCGCCAATCGTCGATCCACACGCGGAAGGGCCGCGCCTGCGCGCCGGCGAGACCGAGCGCTTCGCGGCTGAAGCGTTCGCGCACGAGAAAGCGGCCGCCGCTCTCGTCACCGACGGCGAAGTGCGCGAAGACGAGGTGTGAGGCACCCCATGCCGACTCGCGCTTCGCGGGATCGGGCGCGAGCGCCTGCCGGAAGAACGTCAACTGGAATCCGTAGCGCTGCCCCTCGGCATCCGCGAGGTTGCCGGTGAAGTACCACCACTCGGTGCGGAAGCCTTCGTGAGGTCCGTGGTCGTCGGGAAAGACGAACGCGCGCGGTTCCGTCGCGCGCAGGTAGCCCTCGGTATCGCCGCCGAGTGCTTCGGCGACGCTCAGCCCCGAGCCGCTCTCCGGTGCGGGCGCGGGCGGACTCGCGCCGCCGCAACCTGCGGCGAGCGCGACGACGCAGAGCAGCCAGAAGAGCGCATGGCGAGCGCGCACGGTCATTCCTCCCGCAGCGCGAGCGCGGGCGAGGTGCGGCTCATTCGCCACGCGGGGTAGAGCCCCGCGAGCAGCGAAGCGGACACCGAGACCAGCACGGCCTGCGCGAGCAGCGAGGGATCGAGCGTCATGTCGAGCGTCCAGCCGAACGAGCGCACGTTGATCACATGGATCATGACCGACGCGAGCAGCACGCCGAGCGGCAGCGAGAAGAGCCCCGCCGCCAATCCCATGAACCCGGTCTGCGTGAGCACGAGCCGCCAGAGCTGGCCAGGCGTCAGCCCGGTCGCGCGCAGCACGCCGAGTTCGCGCGCGCGCTCGAGTTCGAGGGCCATGAGCGCGGCGAGCACGCCCGTGAAGGCGACGAAGACGGCGAGGAGCCGCAGCACCGCCGTGATCGTGAACGTACGCTCGAAGATCTCGAGCGACTGCTCGCGGATCGCGCGCGTCGACTGGATCAGCACCTGCTGGTCGCGTCCGGCGCGGGCGCGCGCCTCCGCCACGGCATCGTCCGCGTCGATACCCGGCTCGAGGAAGAGCGCGAGTCCGCTGATGCCGCGATCGTCCCAGTGGCGCTCGTAGGCCTGGCGCTCGATCGCGATGACGCCGTGCTCGGAGGCGTAGTCCTCGTACACCCCCGCGATCTCGAAGTCCCGCGGCCCGCGGTCCGTCGCCAGCGTGATTGCATCGCCCACGCCCACCTGACGCCGCCACGAAAACGGTTGCGAGACCAGCACGGCCTCCCCCGCGCGGAAGAGGCGCCACGCACGCTCGGTATCGCCCTCGACGAGGGGCAGCGCGGGTTCGGTGCGCGCGCCGAGCGAGAGCGCGATGAGCCGCGTGATGACTCCGTCCTCTTCGACGTCGGCGCGGCGGATCGTCGTCCTGTCGCGTACACCCGGCATCGCCGCGAGGCGCGCAACGAGTGCGGGATCGAGCGAGGGATCGGCGCGGCCGACCGAGAGATCGGGCGGGGAGATGTACACGTCGGCCTGGAGTTGCGAGCCAAGCCAGCGGATCACCGTTTCGCGGAAACTGTCGACCATGATGCCTACGCCGACGGTGACCGAGACGGCGACCATGAGCGCGGAGACCGCGACGCCCGTGCGACTCAGCGCCGACACGACACCGCGCGCCGCCATGGCGCCGATGACGCCGCCTGCGAGACGCGCGAGCGGCCGGATCGCGATCATCAGCCCCACGGTCACGAAGGGCGCGGTGAGCGCCGAGCCCGCGACGAGGCCGAAGAAACCCACGAAGCTCAACACGATCGAGCGCTCGGAAAGCGCGATCACCAGCGCGCCCAGGACGGCGAGCGCGGCGCCGAGCAGCGCGGCGCGTGGCGCTTGGCGCCGCCACCGCTCTTCGAGGGACGAGCGGCCCATCGCCAGGCGCGGCGTCGCCGACGCCGCCTCGGCCGCGGGCACGAGAGCGGCGAGCACGGTCGCGCCCACGCCGAGTGCGATGCCCTTCGCCATGACGAGCGGATCGAAGGCGAGGGCGCGCACGGAGACGACGAAGTAGAGATCGTTGATCGTCCGCGTGACGAGCGCGACGAGTCCCTGCCCGAGCGCGACGCCCAGGACGAGACCCAGCACCGTTCCCAGGGCGCCGACGAGCGCCGCCTCGCCGAGGATGATCGCGAAGATCTCGCGGCGCGTGACGCCGAGCGCGCGGAGGCGCCCGAGCATCGCGCGCCGCTGGACGACCGCGAAGGTCGTCGCGTTGTAGATCAGGAACATCCCCACGACGAGGGCGAGCAGCGAGAGCGCGCTGAGATTCAGCCGGAACGCGCGCGTCATCGTCAGCATCGTGCGCGTGCGGCCGCCAGACTCGCGCAGCGTGGCGCCCGGCGGCAGGAGCGTCTCGACCTCGCGGAGCTTGCGCGTGCCCTCGTCGCCCTCGGCGACGATCAAGTCGATGCGATCGAGGCGGCCTCTGCGATCGAGAAGTTCTTGCGCGGTCGCGATGTCCGTGACGAGCAGGTCGCCGAGCGCGCTCGCCTCGCGCTCGTCTTCGGGCGCGAGCGTCCCGACGAGGCGCACCGTGTCGAGGCGCGTGCCGATGCGCAGGCGGATCTCGTCGCCGCTCGTCACGCCGAGCGCGCGGGCCGAGGCAATCGAAATCACGGCCGTGCGCGGTTTCGTGAGGAACTCGTCGACGCCGACGCCGCCGCGAAAAATCCCGCCCAGAGGCGCGCGGAAGGGCGCCTCGGCGAAGGGATCGATGCCGAGCAGGCGCAGCGTCACGCCGCGGACTTCGCCGGTCGCGCCGTCCGCTGCGTCGGTCGGCTCGGCGGTGACCGTCCCCTCGACGACTGGCGCCACGAGGCGCAGGCCCAAGTCGACGCGCAGCGCGCGGTAGAGATCCTCGGGGAGGCCGGAGCGCGTCGTCTCGATCTGGTGCGTGGCGCGGCCGGCCACGCTGTCGACCGAGAGCGTGAAGGCCCGGCGCGCGCTCGTGTTCGCGAGATCGATCGCCACGACCACGGCGACGCCGAGCGCCACGCCGAGGACGAGCAGCGCGAGTTGCGCCGGATGGCGAGTGAGATGGCGGAGGCTCGCGCGGCGGAGAAGGCTCAAGGCGCCGCTCCCGCGGGCGTCTCGACGAGCTTGCCCTCGCGGATCGTCAGCAGCCGGTCGGCGATGCCGACGACCTCGCGTCCGTGCGTGACCATGACGAGCGTGCGGCCCATGCGCCGGGTCAGGTCATCGAGAAGCCGCAGGACCTGCCGGCCCGTCTCGAGGTCGAGGTTGCCCGTCGGCTCGTCGGCGAGAACGAGCGACGGCTCGTGGGCCAGCGCCCGCGCGATCGCCACACGCTGCTGTTCGCCGCCCGAGAGCCGGTCGGGAAACGCGTCCGCGCGATCCTCGAGTCCGACCTCGCGGAGCAGCCCGCGGGCGCGCTCGCGGGCGGTCTCGTCGACGCGGCCCGCAAGCTCCAAGGGGAGCAGGACGTTCTCCAGCACGCGCAACGTCGGAACGAGGTTGAAGGACTGAAAGACGAAACCGATATGACGCCTGCGATAAAGCGTGCGCTCGCGCTCGGAGAGACCGCCGATGGACTGGCCACCGACGATCACCTCGCCCGCGTCGGGACTGTCGATGCCCGAGATGAGATTGAGCAGCGTGGACTTGCCCGAACCGCTGCGGCCGAGCAGGACGACAAGCTCCCCCGAGGCGATGTCGGCGTCGACGCGGTCGAGCACTACTCGCGTGCGGCCCGCTTCGCGGTAGGCTTTGGAAACGCTGCGCAGGGCGACGACCGGCGGCCCCGCGCCGGGAATGACGGTCATGGCCAACCTCGTTTTCGTTCCATTCTGCCCGCGTCGTGCAAGCATGGAGCCTAGCATCGGACCGGCAACGCGCATCCTTGCGCGAGAACGCTGACCGGCCCGCGGTTCTCCCGCGGGCCGGCATCGGAAAGGAGTCAAAGATGATCCTGCCCTTTCTCTTCGTGGTCGAGCAACAGAGCTTTGCGATCGTGCAGAAGCTCGGCAAGTTCGATCGGGTCGTGGGTCCAGGCCTGCACTTCAAAGCTCCCTTCCTCGAAGAAGTCGCGGGCCTCGTCAATCTCCGCGTCCGCCAACTCGATGTCGAAGTCGAGACGAAGACCCTCGACAACGTCTTCGTGCGCGTCGTCGTCGCGGTGCAGTACTTCGTGCTCGAGAACCGCGTCTACGAGGCGTTCTACAAACTCGAGAACCCCGAGCGCCAGATCACGTCGTTCGTTTTCGACGTGGTCCGCGCGCGCGTGCCGCGGATCAAGCTCGACGACGTCTTCGAAAAGAAGGACGAGATCGCCGACGCGGTGAAGGACGAACTCTCGTCGGTCATGGACGACTTCGGCTACGGGATTCTCAAGGCTCTCGTCACCGACATCGACCCGGACGCCAAGGTCAAGCAGGCGATGAACGAGATCAACGCGGCGCAGCGCCTCCGCGTCGCGGCCACCGAAAAGGGCGAGGCCGAGAAGGTGCTCAAGGTCAAAGCGGCCGAGGCCGAAGCCGAGGCCAAGGCGCTCTCCGGCAAGGGCATCGCCGATCAACGGCGCGCGATCGTCGACGGCCTGCGCGAATCCGTCGACGAGTTCCAGAAGAGCGTGCAGGGCGCCTCGGCCCAGGACGTGATGAACCTCGTGCTGATGACGCAGTACTTCGACACGTTGAAGGAACTCGGCTCGTCGTCGCAGACGAACACGATTCTCATCCCGCATTCGCCCGGCCATCTCAGCGACCTCTCGTCGCAGCTCCGCGATGCGCTGATCCAGGCGAATCAGATCAAGAGATGAGCCGGTGAGCGAGGCGGCCGGAAGATCCGCGGGCGTCTGGCGCGAGTCGTTCCGAGTGCGTTCCTTCGACCTGGACGCGCGGGGCGTGCTCGCGCCCGCGGCCCTCATGCGCGCGCTGCAAGAAGCCGCGGGAAGGCACGCCTCCGCGCTCGACGTCGCGGTCGAGAGGCTCGCACGCGAGGGGCAGACGTGGGTGCTCGCGCGCCTGCGGATCGTGCTCGAGCGATCGCTCGCGTGGCAGGAGGACTTCGTCGTCGAGACCTGGCCCGTGACGCTCGCGGGACTCAAGGCGCTGCGCGATTTCGAGCTCGAGGATGGCCAGGGGAGGCGCTTCGGCGGCGCGACCTCGACGTGGCTCGTCGTGGACGTCGCGAGGCGCCGCCCCGTGCGCATTCCTGCGTTCGTGAGCGAGATCGTCGCGCCCGAGCGGCCGCGCGCCCTCGAAGGATCCGCGGAGACGATCCCCGCTCCCGGGGGGGCCGCCGATATCGCGCGCGTCGTCGCCCGCCGCTCGGACTGTGACCTCAACGGCCATGTCAACAACGCGCGCTACGCCGAGTGGCTCCCCGAGGGCTGGCCGGAGCACGCCTGGCTCCACCAGAGACTTGCCGGCCTCGATCTCGCGTTCATCGCCGAATGCCGCGCCCGCGAGACGATCCGCCTCGAGACGGCGCGCGAGGAGGGCGGCCTCCTGCAGCGCCTCGTCCGCGAACACGACGAGAAGGAGATTGCGCGGGCGCGCGTCACCTTCGAGTGATCACCGTTCGCCCTCGCCGCCCTCGCCCGCGGAGACATCGATGTCGTCGGGCAGTTCGAGATCGCCCTCGAGTGCCTCGGCGATGATCTGGCGCGCCTGCGCCTCGTCCTCGGGGGCGACCTGGATCTCGACTCGGCCGAGGCCGTCCATCGTCAAGCCGTAGACCTGGCGCACCGATTCGCCGCGGAGTGAAGCGCGGATGCCCAGCGCCTCGAGCATGCTGCAGAAGATCTGCGCGTCGGCTTCGCCCTGAACGACGTGCACCGTGATTGGTTCGCTGCCGTCTTGTTGCGTCATGGTCACCTCCCGGAACGCACGTGGGCGGTCTCGGCACTATGCTACCCGCGTCCGCCCGGGGCGCAGGCACTTCCCGGGCGCTTTCTCCGCTCGGAGGCTCGACTGCAGTGGCTCGCGTACCCCAGGATCCGATCCGCTCGCTCATGGGATTACTCTTCCGCGCTCACCCCTGGCACGGGGTCGATCCCGGCGCCGATGCACCGCACGCGCTGACCTGCTACATCGAGATGGTCCCGACGGACACCGTGAAGTACGAGCTAGACAAGGATACGGGGCTCTTGAAGCTCGACCGTCCCCAGCTCTACTCGAACATCTGCCCGGCGCTCTATGGGCTCGTCCCCCGCACTTACTGCGGCGATCGCGTCGGCGCCCTCTGCGCCGAGCGCGCGGGACGCGACGAGGTCGTCGGCGACGGCGACCCGCTCGACATCTGCGTGATCACCGAGAAGACGATCGAGCACGGGGACCTGCTGCTCCAGGCGCGCCCGCTCGGCGGTTTGCGGCTGATCGACGGCAACGAGGCCGACGACAAGATCGTCGCCGTGCTGCGTGGAGACGCCGCTTACTCGGGCTTTCAGGACATCTCCGAGTGCCCGCCCGCGCTCGTCGATCGCCTGCGGCACTACTTCCTGACCTACAAGCGCGGCCCCGGTCAGGCCGAAGAGCGCTGCCAGCTCATCGAAACGTACGGACGCGACGATGCGCACGCCGTGATCCGCGCGGCGATGGAGGACTACGACGAGCGCTTCCGCGGGCTCGAGAGCCTCTTCGGGCGCACGTCACCGGGGAGCGGCGAGAAGTGAGCCTCGATCCCCGTCCCCTGCTCGACACCGCCATCCGCGCCGCGCGCGCCGGCGCCGCTGCGCTCGCGCCTTTCCGCGAGCGGAGGAACGAGCTCGCGATCGCGCAGAAGGCGCAGCACGACTTCGTCACGGCGGCCGATCTCGCGTCGGAGCAGGCCATCCGCACGGTCATCGCCGCGGAGTGGCCAGCGCATCGCGTCCTCGGCGAAGAAGGCGAGAAGCTGGCCATCGACGGCGAAGAACCACTCTGGATCGTCGATCCGTTGGACGGCACTACGAACTTCATTCACGGCCTGCCCATCTGGAGCATCTCGATCGGCTGTGCGGTCGACGGCCGCGTCGTCGCGGGCGCGATCCTCGACCCCTCGCGCGGGGATCTCTACACGGCCGCGCGCGGATACGGGGCGCGACGCGGCGACGAGCCGCTCCGCGTCTCTCCGCGCGACGGCTTGGCCGACGCGCTGATCGGCACCGGCTTCCCGTTCCGCCAGCTCGCGCGCTTCGAGCGCTACATCGACTGCTTCCGCGAAGTCGTGCGCGTGACGGCGGGCGTGCGCCGTCCGGGCTCCGCCGCACTCGATCTCGCGGCCGTTGCCGCGGGCCATTACGACGGGTTCTGGGAAGAGGGACTGGGCCCCTGGGACATGGCCGCCGGATCACTGCTCATCGAGGAAGCGGGGGGCGTCGTCACCGATTTCGACGGCGCCGCGGACTTCCTGAGGACCGGCGCGATTGTGGCCGGAGCACCCGCAGTACAGCGCGAGCTGCTGGAGATCGTCGCGAGGACGATGGGCCGCTGATCGGGCGAGGCGCCCGGACGGTCAGTACGTGGTCTCGTCGAGCGCAATGCCCGCGCTCTCGACGTGTCCATCGAAGCCGAAGAGCTGCCACGTCGCCAACGCGAATACGTCGGGAAGGTAGCGGCCCCAGAGTTTGATGGGGAGCTCGTCGATGCGAATCGTGGGCGAGACCGCGAGCGTCAGGAGGTACTCGATCAGGAACGACGCGTTCTGCGCGATGCGCCCCTGGTAACGGCCGCCCCGGCGCTGCTCGAGGATGCGTCGCTCGTGAATCGAGCGCCCGAACTCTGACTCGACGAGCTCGGGGAGCGTCGTGAGGATGACTTCCGCGCGGATCGTTCGCGCGCCCGATTCGACATAGTCCGGCAGCGACAGCGCCAGCTCGGCGGCCGCGAGTCCGCGGCCTTCGTAGGGACTCCAGTCGAAACCGCGCAGGGCGTCGATGACCTGCGCGGGAGGATCGAGCTCCAGATCGACGATCAAGTTGATGTCGTTGTACTTGCCACGATGCTCCTCGCGCAGGACGCCTCTCACGGCGGGGTGAGCGCGGATGGCCTGTTCGGCGCGCAGGAGTTCCGTTTCGTTGCCGACGACTTTGAATCCGATCACGTCGTCGACGCGCATATCCGCAGTATCGAGCACTATCTCGTGGTCGCGAAACGTGTGCGCGATGTACTGCTCGGCGCGCAGGAACTCCTCTGTCATCACTTCGGGCGGCGAGACCAGTTTCGCGAGTGCCACCCCGGCCGCGAGCGCGCGCCGCTCGGCGAGGCCCGAAGCTGCGCGCTCGATCTCGTCCGCGAGTCGATCGGCGAGCCGGCGCGAGGCCTTCTCGGCGATGCGTTTGATGCGCTTGATCCGGACCATTCCCGCCGGGCATCCGTCCGCACGGGTCGCGTAGAGCAGTTCGACCGGCGTGTGGGGATAGAAGTCCTCGGGGAATGCCTCGTAGCGGAGCATCAATTCGGCCGCGTGCGGATCCGTGCGCGGGCAACACGAGGAGAGCGCGTCGCGAAGTTCGTCCTTCGAACGGAAGCGGCGCCACGTGAAAGGTCGCGCATGGACGGCACCGAGCACGTCGCCCAGAAAGCGCCGCGTCGTCGGCCCCGAGATGAGCGACTCGAAGAGGAAGAGCTGGGTGACGAAGCGGCCATCGTCAGCTTGAGGGCGATCCGAGAGCCAGCGCTTCTCCACGTCGAAGAGCCGCTCGCGCTGCGTCATGCCGGTCAAATACATCGCTCGACCCCCTCGTGCCGGCCGGCTCGACATGCACCAAGCATCGCTCTGGCAGGCGGACATCCGGCTTGCGCCGGGCGCCCGCGCGGAGACTCGCTCAGCCGCGCGATGCCTCGCCGCGGGCGCTGGGCTCCCGGACGGTATCGCCGTTGGCCGCGGCGGCCTCCTCGAAAGTGCCTTCCACAGACTGCGCTTCGACGTGAGAGGCGGCAATGAGGATCGCCTCGATCATGCTCGTAGGCGAGGCGACGCCTCTCCCCGCCAGATCCATGGCTGGACCGTGCTCGACGGAGGTCCTCACGAATGGCAGACCTGCGGTGACGGCGACCGCCCGGCGTCCCGATGTCAGCTTGACCGGGATGGCGGCTTGATCGTGATAGAGCGCGAGGACCATGTCGAAGCGGCCCTCGCGCGCCTGCAAAAAGACGCTGTCCGCCGGGATGGGTCCGGAGATGAGCAGTCCGCGCTCGCGCGCGGCCTCGATGGCCGGACGAATCTCGCGTGCCTCTTCGGTGCCGAGCCGCGATCCTTCGCCACCGTGCGGATTGAGCGCGGCCACGGCGATGCGCGGCTCACGGCCCTGGACCGCACGCCAGTAGTCACCGAAGAGCATCAGGTGATCGAGGATGCGGCGGCGGCGGATCTTCTTCAGCGCGTCGCGGATCGCCACGTGGGCGGAGAGGAGCGCGGCGGCGTAGCTCTCGGTCCACAGGAAAGTGCCGTAGCGCGTCACCCCCGCGAGACGCGCGACGAGGTCCGTGTGACCCGGGTCGGCGACTCCCGCGAGCGAGAGGGATTCCTTGTGAATCGGCCCGTTGACGACACCGTCGACGGCGCCCTCGAGGGCCACTTCGATGGCTTGTTCGACGGCCTCGGCGGCGGCCGTTCCGGCGGCGGCCGAGAGCTGGCCGGAATGGATGCTGTCGCCGCAGTTGTCTTGCGTGAGCAGGTGCGGCTTGCAACTGCGCCCCGCGGCCGGCAGCGAATGATCGACCGTGGCGAAGGGCCAGCGAAGTTTCAGCTCGCGCGCATGACGGCGGAGCAGTGCCTCGTCACCGATGGCGACGATTCTCGCAGCCTCGACGACGCGCTCGTCGCCGGCGGCGCGAAGCAGGATCTCGGGACCGATTCCGGCGGGATCGCCCATGGTCACAGCGAGCGTGGGCCGCCGTCGCCGCTTGAGCGACGTTCCGTTCGTGGATTCGCTCATCGGCCCTCAGGATTGACCGTGCGTCGCCTGTTCGTCTTTGTGCATGTAGACGATGTGACGCTTGAAGATGAGCAGATTGGGGCCGTCTTCGCGGTGGATCTTCAACGCCTGCTCGTCGTACCACTCGAGCCGGCCGCAAACGCGTTCTCCACCTTCGAGAACGAGCACGAGGGGCGTCCCCGCCTGCATCTGCTTGAGGTAGTAGAACTCCTCGGCGTGGGTTCTCGAGGGCGGGATCGGTTTGCGCGGGGGCATGACCCCCGTCGTCGGGGAGTCGCCGCCGCGGGGCCTTCCGCTGGCCTCGAGCGTGTGGCCGTGGCGGTCCGGGCTGCCTGGTTTCATCGACACCTCCCGGAGATCCCTGGTTCGTCGTTCATGAAGATCGACGGTACCACGCGGCAGGGGCCGACTCAATAACGCATCGGTTAGCGACTCCCGGAGGCGGGTTGGCCGGGGCACCCGGTCGACGAGTGCCCCTCGCCTGGGGCGGGCCGGACGTCAGCGGGTGGCGATTCGATCCCGCCAGGGAGACGGAACGCGATCCGCGTACTCCTCGCGGACCTCGATGACCGAGCCCTTCCACAGATTGGAGACGAACTCGTCGTAGGCCGGCCCAAAGCGTTCGCGACGAATCTCGCCTTCGACCTCTTCTTGGACTTCCTCGAACGGCGGCGTCGTGACGTCGCGCCGGGACTCGACCTTGATGACATGCCAGCCCAGGCTGGTCTCGATGGGATCGCTGATTCCGCCCACGGGCACGTTCAGCGTCGCGCGGGCGATCTCGGGGCGAAGATCTCCCGGGTTGATCGGGCCGATCTTTCCTCCGAGCGCTTTCGACGGGGTCTCGGAGAACTCCGCGACGAGCTTCTCGAAGTCGCCGCCGGCCTTGGCGAGCAACACGACCTTCTCGGCGTCCGCGCGACGCGATTGGCGCTCTTCGGCGCCCGGAGCCTCGAGGACGATCTCCCGGAAGGTCACCTCGGCTGCCGTACGAAAGCGGTCCAGATTTTCGTCATACCACCGGCGCGCGTCCTCCTCGCTGATTCCCATGGTCTTCATGACCTGGGAATCCACGACGTAGTCGGGCACGCGGCTGAGTATCAACCGCTCTTCGAGTTCTTCGCGGGACATGCCGTACTGCGCGAGCAGGCTGGTGAGTTCCTCTTCGCTCTTGACCTGCTGCCGCTCCATGAACGAATCGACGAGGTCCTTGCGGATCGACTTGATGTCGTAGAGCCGCTCGGCCTCCTGGACGAGGAGGCGGTTCCAGATCATCTGCAGCAGCGTCTCGTCGCGTACCTGCTTCGAGACGCGGGCCAGTTCGTCGGTGCTGGGCCGCGGCTGGTTCGCCAAGCGTGCCGCGAGATTCTGCTGTTCACCCTCCGAGAGCTCGGACCAGAGAATCACGTCGTCGTTGACCCACGCCACGATGTCCTCGACGAGCTTCTCCTGCGCGCCCGGCGGCGGCGGCAAGAGCTGCGCGAGGGCGGACGAAGCGGCCGAGACGGCGAGGATGGCAAGGGCAGCGGCGAGCGCGGGTTTGGTCATCAGGGATCCTCCTCGGCGGAATCAGCGTTGAGCCGCGGAACCCGCACTTTCTCCTCGGCGGCCAGTTGCTGCAACTCCTGGGCACTGAGCCGGTCGAGTCGCTCGCGGAAGAGCCGCCTTCTGACCTCGGCGCGCTCGCGGGCGCGTCCTGGATCCGGGTCGGAAGTGCGCGCTTCGAGCTGGAAGAGATGATGCCCGTCGCCGATGGGCACGGGGCGGGAAACCGCTCCCTCGGGAAGGTCCTGGAGAATCCGGGCAGCCTCCTCGGGGACTTCGTCGAGACGGCGCTGAAGCGGCTGACCCGCGCCGGGGGCTGCCGAGAGGTCCCGCGCGACGACTTCGAAGGCCTCCCCGCCCTTGATGCGCCGGTAGGCCTCGTCGGCGACTTCGGCGGAATCGACGAAGATGTGCCGGATCACGACGTATTGCTGGGAGCTCTTGGCGGCCGGCGGGAGATTCGCGTCGATGTCTTCCTCGGAGACGCTGACCTCGGGCGCGATGACGCGCTCGACGTAGGCACGCGAGAGGACGGTGCGCTCGGCCTCCACGCGACGCTGCGTCTCGGTGAGCCCGGCATCGAGCGCGGCCAGGGCGGCGGATTCTCTGGCGACGGCCTCGGCGTCGGGTTCGAGCCCGCGGCGCCCTGCGGCGCGCGCGAAGAGCAGTTCGGCGAGGAAGTTCTCGTAGAGCGACGCGCGCACGGAGGGATCGATCTCCTCGGGCGCGAGACCGCCGTGACGCATGAGGTAGCGCTCGAACTCCTCTTCGGAGATGACCCGATCGCCGACGCGCGCAACGGGATCGAGAGCCGCTTCGCGAGATCGCTCGCCTCCGCAACCCACAACCCCGATCGCGGCGCCGACGACGAGCCAGACCGTCATGCGGCGAGGCGTCTTCACAGAGCGAGCCTCCTCAGGGCTAGTGACGCGGCCGCGATCCGATCCGCACCGGCGTCGGGGACGCGCAGGCGAATCACGCCTCCGGGTGTGAGGCGCACGCCGTCGTCCTCGTGCATCAAGCGGAAGATTTTATCCGCGTCGACCTTCGGACGCTCACCGTACTTCACCGCGACGCCGTCCGTCATCCAATCGATCGAGATCGCGCCCTGCGCCGCCGCCGCCAAGCGGAGACGGGCGAGACGGAAGAGATTCTGCGCGGGCTCGGGCAGCTTTCCGTAGCGATCCTCGGCTTCCGCGACGAGCGCGTCGACACGCTCGGGATCGTCGGCGGCGGCAAGACGCTTGTAGAACGCGAGCCTCTGACCCGGCTCCGGTACGAGCTCCTCTGGCAAGAACGACGGGACGCCGAGGTTGATCGTCACCGGCTCGGGCGCGTGCTCGAGAGGCTCGCCACGCTGGCGTCGCACTTCCTTCTCGAGCATCTCCGCGTAGAGCTCGAACCCGACCGCAGCGATGTGTCCCGACTGGCGGGCGCCGAGGAACTCTCCCGCGCCGCGGATTTCCAGATCGAGAGCCGCGATGCGGAAACCGGCGCCAAGATCGCTGAATTCGACGAGCGCGGAGAGCCGCTGCCGAGCTTCCGCCGTGAGCTCTCGCGCCGGCGGCACCAGCAGGTAAGCGTACGCGCGCACGTCCGAACGGCCGACGCGTCCGCGCATCTGGTAGAGCTGCGAGAGGCCGAATCGATGCGCCTCGTTGACCACGATCGTGTTGGCGCGCGGGATATCGAGCCCGTTCTCGATGATGGTCGTCGCGACGAGAACGTCGGTTTCGCCGCGCACGAAGCTGAGCATCACTTCTTCGAGACGATGCTCGGGCATCTGTCCGTGACCGTGCCGGATCGACGCCTCTGGCACCCACTCCCTGATCGACGCCGCGATCTGCTCGATGTCCTCGACGCGCGGATGCACGAAGTAGACCTGCCCGCCGCGCTTGATCTCGTTGCGCACGGCCGCCGCGATCGTCGTCGACGACCAGGGCACGAGATGGGTTTGGATCGCGAGCCGGTTCCGCGGCGGCGTCTCGATCACCGAGAGGTCGCGCACGCCCGCGAGCGAGAGCTGAAGCGTGCGCGGAATCGGCGTGGCGCTCATCGAGAGCACGTGCACGCCGAGCGACATCTTCTTGATCGCCTCCTTGTGCTTGACGCCGAAACGCTGCTCCTCGTCGACGATGAGCAGGCCCAAGCGCTTGAAGCCTACGTCCTTGGAAAGCAGCCGGTGCGTGCCGATGAGAATGTCGACCTCGCCGCGCTTCGTGGCCGCGATGCGTTCGTTCGCCTCGGTGGTCGATGCGAAGCGCGAGATCATCTCGATGCGTACGGGCCACGCGGCCATGCGCGCGCGGAACGTGACGAGGTGCTGGAACGCCAGCACCGTCGTCGGGACGAGCACCGCGACCTGATGGCCCTCCTGGATCACGCGGAAAGCGGCGCGCATCGCGACCTCTGTCTTGCCGTAGCCGACGTCGCCGCAAAGCAGCCGGTCCATCGGACG
>CAZPJJ010000012.1:0-28640 GCA_964586535.1 uncultured Acidobacteriota bacterium
CGCTCGAGAGCACGGCCTCGTAGGCATCGACGCGTCCCATGCCGTAGGTGTTGTCCTTGCCGGGGTCACCCAGATCGACCGCGGTGTCCTGAAGGATCTGCTTGATGTCGTCGTGGGTGAGTCCGGCGTTCGCGGACTTCATGAGCGCGACCGCGCCCGCGACGTGCGGCGTCGCCATCGACGTGCCCGACTTGTATGAGTAGCCGCTGCAGATGTTGTGCGAGCGGGTATCGACGCCCGGGGCGGACACGTCGGGTTTCACGAGTCCCGGCGGATACGGATGGTCGCCGAAGGCCGGCACGTCTTGCCATGTGATGGGACCTCGGCTCGAGAAGCCAGCCGCGACGTCCGAGCAGTCGGTGGCGCCCACCGTGATCACGCGCGGTACGTCTCCGGGTGTGCGTACGTTGTCGGGCTCGTTGCCCGAGCCCTCGTTCCCGGCGGCGATCACCATCGCGGTACCGAGGTCGATCGTGTTCTCGGAGTTGTTGCGCCATGTCTCGCGATCCGGATTCTGGTTGTGCGGCCAGCCGAGGCTCATCGAGATCGCGTCCGCACCGTTTTCGGCCGCGTACTGCATGCCGTTCCAGACGTCGACTTCGTCGGCGAAGGTCACGCCGACCTTGACGACCATGATCTTGGCATCGGGGGCCATGCCCGACTGAAAGCCCGCCGTTCCGTCACCGGCGACGGTTCCCGCGCAATGCGAGCCATGGCTGTTCGTGTCGTCCGGGGAGTTCGATCCGACCTCGAAGTTCCAGCCGATGAGGTCGTCGACGTATCCGTTGCCATCGTCGTCGATTCCGTTCATGTCGTCGGGATCCATGACGACGCCGTCGGAATCCGAATCCTCGCCGGGGTTGACCCAGATCTGATTCACGATGTCCGAATGCGTCCAGCAGACGCCCGTATCGATGACAGCCACGACGGCACCGTCGCCGGTGTTGCCTAGCCCGCTCCACACTTCCGGTGCGCGCATCGTCGTGACGCCGCACTCCACTTCGGCGTCCGTGCCGAAGTATCCACCGCCGCCGAGCGCCGGCGCGAGGATCTCGAGCGGGCTCGAGAGCCGGGGCGGCGCGGTGCAGAGCTTCTTCCCGATCATCACGTCCCGTTTCGGGTTCCAGTTGACGTGCGAAACCTCCTCGAACGCCGCGACGCTGAGGATCTCGTCGCGCGTGAGTTCGGCACCGACGACATTGCCGATCCAGAGCGGGCGGATCGACCGCGCGCGGCCGTCCCGGCGCGCCCGGTCGATGAGGTTCATCACGCGAACCTGCGTCGCACGGGCGTGGTCCTTGAGCGCTGCCACGCGGGCCGCGCGACGGTTCCCGTCGTCGCTCGCGGAAGCTCCGATCGCCCGCAGCCGGTCGCCCGAGAGCTGATCCTTCAACACGACGCTCACCGGAATGAGCGTGGCCGCATCAGCTTGCTCCATGACCTGTGCGAGGTCGCCTCGAAGCTTGCTCGCACCCCCGGACGCATAGACTCCGGTAGAAACGATCAAGAACGGAAAACCGAGACACAGAACGGGAACGAGCAGGCGGGAGAACCGTCGCATCAACCCTTCCTCCAGCGCACAGCGCAAATCCCTGGGCGCAGCACGCGAAGAGGCGCACGCCGGAAGCCCAGCGGAAACCTGAAAACTAACTGAACGAGTTCTACGCCGAAAGCGGGCAGGGAACCGAGTTCGTCGCCGGAAAGCGCCAGCGACCGTTCGTAGGCGACTGGGGACCGGTCGAGTGCCGAGTCGGTGATGACCAATCTTTGTCGAGGACTTTTCTTGACACCGACTTTGCGTCCATGTATTGTCCAGGACATCAGGTTGACATTCACCATGCGTCATCGACGCGCCATGAGAGGAACGAATCCATGAAGAAGATCCTGCTCACCAGCCTCGCGATCGCCGCCTTCGTCGCCGCCCCCGCACTCGCCGGAGACTATGGGAAGGACAAGGCGTCGAAGGACATCGTGGACACCGCGGTCGCCGCCGGTAGCTTCAACACGCTCGTCACCGCAGTGAAGGCTGCCGGACTCGTGGACACCCTCAAGGGTCCCGGACCGTTCACCGTCTTCGCGCCCACGGACGAGGCCTTCGCGAAGCTCCCCAAGGGCACGCTCGAAGCGCTTCTCGCCGACAAGGCCAAGCTCACGCAAGTCCTCACCTATCACGTGGTTCCGGGCAAGGTGATGGCGGCCGACGTGGTCAAGCTGACCTCCGCGAAGACCGTCCAGGGTCAGGAAGTGAAGATCTCGACCGAGGGCGGCGTCAAGGTAAATGCCGCCAACGTCGTGAAGACCGACATCGTGACCAGCAACGGCGTCATCCACGTGATCGACTCCGTCATTCTGCCCAACTGACCTCACTCACTCCCCCCGAGCGAGCGACGGGCGGCCGGGAGTTGACCCTCCTCTCCCGGCTGCCCGTCAAACTCGGGACCTTCGTAGCGACGCTCGCAGAAACGTTCCGGCTCCTTCGGGCCAAGAACAGATCGAAAGGACACGACCATGTTGATTCCGTGGCTGTTCAAAGAGACCTCGATCGATGACTACGTCGACTCCGACGGCGAATCGCGGCTTTCGCAGTTCATGGAAGATCCGCGGAGTGTCCAGCCGGAGCGCGAACTCTACACGGCCCAGCTCGTCAAGCTGGCGCGCGAAGCACTCGGTGATCTGACCGAGCGCGAGAAGATGATCCTCTACCGACGTTTCGGGCTCTTCGGCAACGACGAAATGACGCTCGAGGAAATCGGCAAAGTGGTCGGACTCTCCCGCGAACGCGTTCGTCAGCTCGAGAAAGAAGCCAAGACGAAAATCCGCCAGCGGCTCGCCCCGCTGCGCACCCAGCTCAAATTCTCCGACTTCTGAATCCGTTCCGTCGTTCTAGAACTCCTCACCGCCTCGGGCCCGGTGCATCGTGCACCGGGCTCTTCTTTTGCGGCTCGCAGGACAAATCCTGGCGCGGGCGGGCCGGCTCAGGGGCGAAGCGGTTTTTTGAAGAGCAGGTGCACGTCGCCGATCTGGCGCTCGGCGAAGCCTCCTTCGCAGTACGCGAAGTAGTACTCCCACATCCGGACGAAAGCGTCGTCGAACCCGAGCCTCATGACCTGGCCACGGTTCGCCATGAAACGTTCCCGCCAGAGTGCCAGCGTGCGTGCGTAGTGTCCCGTGATGTCGAAGAGCTCGGCGAGTCGAAGATCCGACCTCCGAGAAACGGCCCGCATGATCGCCGCGACGGATGGAATGCAGGATCCGGGGAAGATGTAGCGCTGAATGAAATCCACGCGGTTCTTCGCGATCTCGAAGAGATCATCGCGAATCGTGATCGCCTGCAAGAGCGCCATTCCGTTCGGACGTAGCAGCTCCCCGATCTTCCCGAAGTAGTCGTCGTAGAAGCGATGGCCGACCGCTTCGATCATCTCGATCGAGACGAGCTTGTCGTAGCGGCCCTCGAGATGCCGGTAGTCTTCGAGGAGCACCGTCACTCGCTCGCCGAGACCTGCGGCCGCGACGCGCTCCTGCGCACGTTTGTGCTGCTCGCGCGAGATCGTCGTCGTGGTCACCCGGCATCCGTAGCGGCCGGCGGCATGCAAGGCGAAGCCGCCCCATCCCGTGCCGATCTCCACGACGTGATCCGCTGGGCCCAAATCCAGGGTACGGCAGATGCGGTCGAGCTTGGCGGTCGAGGCCTCCTCGAGCGACATGTCGTCGCGTTCGAAGAACGCGCTCGAGTACATCATCGTGGGATCCAAGAAGAGCTCGAAGAACTCGTTGCCCAGGTCGTAGTGCGCCGAGATGTTCCGTCGAGCTCCCCTGACGGTGTTGCTGCGCGCGGCGTGGTAGGCGCGAAGCATGGGCATCGCGAAGCGCACCAACCCACCCTCCAGGCCCTCCAGCACATGCCGGTTGCGTACCATCAGCCGCACGACGGCGACGAGGTCCGGTGTCGACCAGCCTCCCGCCATGTACGACTCTCCGGCGCCCACGCTCCCGCGAAGTCCGGCCATGACGTAGAAGTCGGGGTCGCGGACATCGATGCGGGCGCGCTGTCCGGGCTCCCGGCCCTCGAAACGATGCTCTCCCCAGGGATCGACGACCACGAGAGATCCGGCCTCGATCTCCGAGAGCACGCGAAGAATGCGTCGCCTGATGGCGCGCGCCAGTGGACTCATGCGGACGTTTGCCGCGACGTCCCCGACGTGGGGACGCTCGAAACTGGTGGTCTTCACGGGTGCTCCTGAACTCCGAGATGCTTCGGATGCGAATGAAAGGGTGTCCGCTTCGCCCAGAGGCGCAAGGCCTGGAAGTAGATGGCAGCGCTCACCTTCGCGGTCATCAGCGGGTAGTTTGCCAGGACGCGGGCCAACGACGCAGCGTTCCAAGGTCGCCGCTCGAGCGTCAGCGTGGCGGTGAAGACGCGGCGGTTCCGCTTGATGTTCTTCATGTGTACGGCGAGCCGCTCACCGGGCTCGCGGAAGCGCCAGTCGTAGCGATAATCCATGTCGAGAAAGGGCGAGACGTGAAAAGTCTTGTCGAGCCCGAAGTGCAGGTAGGCGCCGCGCCGCGGAGCGGCCTTGGCATCGAGAACGTAGGCGTAGCGTTCTCCCCAGGGCGTATTGGTGATCTCGGCTACGATGGCGTCGAGCGAGCCGGCACCGTCGAAGCAGTAGTAGAACGTGACCGGGTTGAAGCAGTAGCCGAAGTAGCGCAGGTGCGAGAGCATCCGTACGCCGCCCGCTGGCCGTCGTCCCAGCCGTTCGAACACCACTTCGCGTACGGCCTCGATGAGCGGACGTGACGGATCGCCGAGATAGTCGCGGCGCCGGTACGAAGCCGGCCGCGCTTTCTCGTAGCCCCAGAGCCAGCTGCCGTCGAAGGCATGCGGCGCCTCCTCGAGATCGAGGTAGACGAGAAATACCCGGTAGCGAAACGCGTGCGGACGCGGTTCGTATCGCGCATGCCGCACGGAACCGACATAGATCGCGGAGTGCGGGTTCACAGCGACTTCCCGAACGCGGCGGCGACGCGCAGGGCGCTCACGACTCCGTCCTCGTGGAAGCCGTTGCGCCAATAGGCCCCGCAATAGTGCGTGCGGTGGTTCCTGCCGCCGATCTCCTCGTAGCGCTCCTGAGCGCGGATCGACGCGGTCGTGAAGAGCGGGTGGTGATACTCGATTTCCGTTACGACGGTCGCCGGATCGATCGCGTCCACCGGGTTGAGCGTGACGAAGAAGTTCGTGGGCGAGCGCAGCGTCTGTAGCAGGTTCATCCAGTACGTGACCGTTACCCGCTCGCTCTCGCCCGTGGGGATCGTGTAGTTCCAACTCGCCCAGGCTTTGCGGGCGCGAGGCATGACGGAGTCGTCACCGTGGAGTACGGCGCGGTTGGCCTGATAGGGCAGGGCGCCGAGGATCTCGCGTTCGGCCTCGCTCGGGTTCTCGAGCATCGCCAGCGCCTGGTCGCTGTGCGCCGCGATCACGACCTCGTCGAAGCGCTCCGGCTCGCAGCCGCGCGCGCGAATCGTCACGCCTGAGGCGTCGCGCGAGACGCTGTGAACGGGCGTTCCGAGGCGAATGCGCTCTGCGTACGGCGAGGTGAGCGGGCCGATGTAAGAGCGCGACCCGCCCTGAAGAACGCGCCACTGAGGGCGATCGTCGACGCTGAGCATCCCGTGGTTGTGAAAGAAGCGCACGAAGAAGTGCGCAGGGAAGTCGCGGATTCGTTCGAGTCCAGAAGACCAGATCGCAGCGCCCATCGGGAAGAGATAATGGTCGACGAATTCGCGGGAGTAACGCCCGCGGAGTACGAGGTCGCCGAGCGTCAGGCCGTCGTCCGGTGCGCCGAGAATGCCGGGCGCCTCGCGGTTGAAGCGCAAAATGTCCCTCACCATGCGCCAGAAAGAAGGCCGCAGGAAGTTTCTCCGCTGCGCGAAGAGCGTGTCGATCGACGTGCCGTTGTACTCGAGACCCGTCCGCCGGCAGGTCACGGAGAAGCTCATGTCCGAAGTCTGCGTGGGGACGTCGAGCTTCTCGAGCAGACGGATGAAATTCGGGTAGGTCCAGTCGTTGTAGACGATGAATCCCGTATCGACCGCGAGCCGCTCTTCCCCGATGTCGACGTCGATCGTGTTCGTATGGCCACCGATGCGCGAATCGGCTTCGAAGACGGCCAGGTCGTGATCGCCGGCGAGCAAATACGCGGCGAGCATTCCGGAGATCCCGGTGCCGACCACCGCGATGCGCATCAGGATCGTCTCCCGTCTCGCTGGCGCCCGTCCGCGAGGATGCGCGCGGGGACGGGACGGAGATCCCAGATCAGGCCGAGAGCCGCGAGTCCGCGCAGCACGTAGTACGTGATGTCGATCTCCCACCAGTAGAAGCCTTGGCGGACCGAGCCCGGATAACGATGGTGATTGTTGTGCCAGCCCTCGCCGAGCGTGATCAAGGCGAGGATCCAGCTATTGCGGCTTTCATCCTTCGTATCGAAGCGGCGGCGGCCGATGCGATGGGCCAGGGAGTTGATCGTGAAGGTGCCGTGCAGCAGCGCGACCGTCGAAATGAAGAACCCCCAGACGAGCATCTGTCCGGCGTTGGTACCGAGTTGGGGGGCGAAGCGCTCCAGCGCCGCGCCGAAACCAAGCAACACGAGGGCCAGCGCGACGGGCGCGAGGATGTCGAAGCGGTCGAGGAAACGCAGCTCGGGATAGCTCGAAAGATCGCGCACCAGGTGCCGGCGCGTGAGGAAGTTGCCGCGCGACGTGAACCACAGCATGTGGCTCCAGAGGAGTCCGTGCTGGCCGGGCGAATGCGGGTCGGTCTCTTCGTCCGAGTGTTGGTGATGGTGCCTGTGATGGGCGGACCACCAGAGGGGGCCGCGCTGCACGGCCGTCGCGCCGAGCAGCGCGAACGCGAACTGGCCGAGGCGCGAGGTCTTGAATGTGCGATGGGAGAAGTAGCGATGATAGAAGCCCGTGATGGCGAACATTCGCACGAGATAGAGCGCGACGGCGGTCGCGACGGCTATGGGGCTCGCGCCGACCCAGATCACCGCGAGACACGCGACGTGCAAACCCACGAAAGGTAGGACGCGAAGCCAGTCGACGCGGCGTTCGTTGGGATCCGCGCCCAGCAGGGATGCCTCGGCCGCCTCGGTATCGACCCAGCGGATCAAGGTCGCGCGAAGCCGCGCCCAGCGGGTCCGTGGCACGGAGACGGTCATCGTCGTGACTCGCCGCCACGCCCCGCTGCTTCCGTGCGGACCGGGTCGGCGGCAAGGAGGTAGTGCGAGACGATCCACTCGGAGCCCTTGCGATAGCCAAAGAGCTCGGCGCACGCCATGTAGAAGATGCGCCAGCGCTGCAGCCAGAGCGCACCCATACTCGCGCCATACGTTTGCTGGAGCAGTGCGATTGCCTCGTCGCGATGCGCGTCGAGCGCTTCGAGCCACGCTTCGGCCGTGCGCGCGTAATGCGTACCGTCGACGCGCCAGTGCCCCTCGACGCGGAGGTCGCGCTGGAAATAGAGCATGAGCGCGTCGGAAGGCATGATGCCTCCCGTGAAGAAGTACCGGCCCATCCAGTCGTGGTCGGCTTCGGTTTCGAACGCGTACGCGTACTCGCGGTGCGCGAAGACGTGGACGAAGACCTTGCCATCCGGCCTCAGCCACGACGCGATCCGCCCCAGAAGCGTTTCCCAGTTTCGCATGTGCTCGAACATCTCGACGGAGACGACGCGATCGTAGGCGCCCTTCGGCTCGAAGACGTTCATGTCGGCCGTGACGACCTCGAGGCGGTCGGCGAATCCGCGTTGCGCGGCGAGAGCGCGGATCGTCTCGCCCTGCGGCCGCGATCCCGAAACTGCCGTCACGCGGGCGTTGGGGAACGCCTCCAGGATGAAGAGAGAGAGCGATCCCCAGCCACAGCCAAGCTCCAGCACCTCCATGCCGTCTTCTATCTCAGCCCGTTCCACGACCATGCCCAACGCCGCGACTTCGGCCTCGGCGAGCGTGCGCGTTTCCTGGTTCCACAAGCAGCCGCTGTACTTGCGGCGGGGGCCGAGACAGAGTTCGAAGAAGCGGGGCGGTAACTCGTAGTGCTGCTCGTTGGCGGCTTCGATGTGCAGCGCGATCGGCGCTTCGCGCATGCTTCGCGCGAGCGCCGCGACGCGCGCACGCTGCCCCTCGGGACCGCCCTTGCTCTCGTCGTCGAGCCGCATCGCGATCAACCGGCGAATGCCGCGCCTGATCACTGCGTCGGGCAGGACGCCGCGCTCCGCGAGACCGAGCAACGAGATCATCGAGAACTCCTCTTGGGAAACCACGGCACGAAGGCGCTGGTCGTCCGCTGGTAATCGCGATAGTCGTCACCCCGGCTCTCGAGCGCTTGAGCCTCGGTGTAGGGTATTCCCGTGACGCGATAGAGAAAGAAGATCATCAGCGCCGGGCCCAGGACCGCGAGCCACGGCAGGTGAGCACCCCAGGCGAGCGGGACGTAAGCCCACCAGTGGAGCCACTCAAAGAAGTAGTTCGGGTGGCGCGAGTATCGCCAGAGTCCCGCGCGGCACGTCCGGCCCCGGTTGGCGGGGTTGGCGCGGAAGGCGGCGAGTTGCGCGTCCGCGAGACTCTCGCCCGCGACGGCGATCACCCACAGGGCTGCCGCGAGCGCTTCCGGCCAACCGAGCGGACGAGGGTTCCAGGCGGCGGGGAGGAGCGGAATCGCCAGGATCGCGACGAGCAGGGCCTGAGCCTGGAAGAAGACGAAGAGCCAGGGCTGGGCGCGATCGCCCCAGTACGCGCGCAGCTTTCGGTAGCGTCCATCCTCGGTGCCGTGGAGCAGACGATCCCGAACGATGTAGAGCGCAAGCCGTGCCGACCAGACTGCGATCATCAGCCCGAGGAGAATGCGGCGGGCTGGATCGCCGGAACCGGTGATCGCTACGACAAGACCGGCGGCACCGACTCCCGCGGACCAACCGGCGTCCACGATTCCGGCATCGCCGGTACGGCGCTGGATGGCCCAGAGTCCCGCCATCACCGCAGCCATCACGACTGCGATCAGCGTGATCACGAGGAGAGGGTCCGGGCTCATCTTTGCCACTTCCACCGCGGGCCCCGCCCCGGCGAAGCCTGATGTCTAAGAAGTGCCCTAGACAATATATGGACATCCATGATGCCGCCAGCCCAACCGCGTGCCCGCCGCTTCCGCTCGCGAGTCTACTCCCAGGGGGGGAAACACCGGGAACGCAGCGTTTGGTAAGCCGCGAGGGCCCGGTCTCGAGCGGCCCCGTGTTCCACGATGGGCTCCGGATACGTCGATCCGAGTTGCACGCCTGCCCCGGCCAGCACCAGCGGCGGTGCTTCCCATGGTCGGTGAAGGAAGCGGTCCGGGATCCCCGCGAGTTCCGGCACGAAGCGCCGCACGTACGCTCCGCGGGGGTCGAAGCGTTCGCCTTGCAGCACGGGATTGAACACACGGAAGTACGGGGCTGCGTCGGCTCCGCTGCCCGCGCTCCATTGCCACCCCAGCGTGTTGTTCGCGAGATCAGCGTCGACGAGCGTGTCCCAGAACCAGCGCGCGCCTTCCACCCACGAAAGCAGCAAGTGCTTCGTGAGGAAGGAAGCGACGATCATTCGTACGCGGTTGTGCATCCAGCCCGTCTGCCAGAGTTCGCGCATGCCGGCATCGACCATCGGGTAGCCTGTGAGGCCGCGCTGCCATGCTCGCAGGGCGCGATCGTCCTGGCCCCAGGGGAAGCGGCGAAAACTCGCCTGAAACGCTTCCGTCGGCGTGTGCGGAAAATGATGCAAGAGCTGATGCCCGAATTCGCGCCAGATCAGTTGCCGCAGGTACGACTCCGCCTCTCCCTCCTTGAATTCACGCGAGAGCGCCTGCCGAGCCCGGACGGCGGCCCAGATCTGCTTGGGGGAGATCTCGCCGAAGTGAAGGTGCGGCGAGAGGCGCGACACACCAGGGGTCGCGGGGAAGTCGCGATCTGTCGCGTAGGAGGCCACTGGTCCTTCGAGGAAACGATCGAGTTGCTCGAGCGCGCCTTCCTCGCCGGGAGACCAAGCCCGAGCGATGCCAGCGTCCCATGGGATGCGCGGCAGCAGGCCGAGTACGTCGATCGCGACGCCCTTGGGCCAACGGGTCGGCGCGGGAATGAGCGCGGGAGCCGCCAGCGGAGCCTCGGGCTCGCCGCGCGAGAGAAACGCGCGCGAGTACGGTGTGAAAACACGGTACGGCTCGCCAGCGTTCGTGAGAACGGATTCAGGATGCCTCAAGAGCGCGGCATTGACGCGCTCGATCGTCACGCTTTCGGCGCGCAGGCGTGCTTCGACGCGCTTCGCTTGCTCGCGCAGGCTCGGCTCGAAGCGCTCGGTGAAGACGACGTGCGCTGCACCGCACTCGCGCGCGACGCGGGCGACGACTTCGTCCGCCGCGCCCTCGCGAACGACAAGTCGCGAACCACGGCCCGCGAGGTTCGCAGCGAAGCGGGTGAGCGAGTGATGCAGCCACCAGCGGCTCGCAGCACCCGGCGCCCACGGCGCCTCTTCGCCGGGTGCGTGTACGTAGAGCGGAACGACGGGGCCGCCCGCACGCATTGCGGCAGCGAGCGCGGGATTGTCGGCCAGCCGGTGGTCGAACCGGATCCAGTAGATCGTCGCGGACATGCCGCTAGACGCGAAGGCGGGTCAGCTCGCGGGCGAGGCCCGCGTAGCTGTCGAGCGTGATGGCACCGATGGACGCGATGGCGTCGGCGTAGCCGGCGAGCGCCCGGCCACCGACGAGCACGGCGGTCGAAGGGGGCAGCAGGCGGCGCAGGATCAGGAGTTCGTCTCCGACGAGGGGATCGTTGTCGGGATGAATCAAGGAGAGCGCCACGGCGCGCGCCTCTTGCCGAGTCGCCGCCGCCGCGATTTCCGCCGCGGGAAGACTCGCGCCGAGATAGATTGCCCTCCATCCGGCCGCGAGGGACGTCACGGAGGCCATGAGCGCACCCAACTCGTGCCGTTGTCCCGCGGGCGTGGTGACGATCACGACGGGAGCGTTCAAGGGGACGCGAAGGCTGGCGACGTCGCGTCCGAGCAGAGTACGTACGGATGCCGAAGCAAGGTGCTCGTTGGCCACGCCGAGTTCGCCGCGCTCCCAGAGCGAGCCGATCTCGCTCAGGAACGGGCTGATCACCGCATCCACGAAGGGAACGGCATCCGAGAGTGCGCGCGCCCGCGCGAGCGCTCGATCGAGAGCCTCCGCGTCGAGAGCTTTCACGGCTTCCTTGGCGGCGTGGACGAGGCTCGCGATCGAGTCTGTCTCCGTCCCCGCGGTCTCCCGGACTGGGCCCGGCGGTGCCTGTCGCGCCGCCGCGTCGTCCTGGGCGACCATCTCGCGAAGATCCTCGGTCGCGAGCGAAGCAATGTCGCCGATCCGTCGTCCGTGGGACGTCGCTCGGCGCAGCAGCGAGAGTCGCTCGATGTCGGCATCCGAGTAGAGGCGGCGGCCTCCTCCGTGCCTGCCTGGCGTGACGGTGTGATAGCGCTTCTCCCAGGCGCGGAGCGCGTCGGGCGTCAAGCCGGTCCGGCGGGCCACGACCTGGATGGGGTGCCGAGGCTCGGTTCCGAGATGGTTCTCCGATCCCGCGTTCATCGCGCGCTCCTCCGGCACGAACTCGCGCGCAGAATCCTCAGGATCTGGTTTCGACGAGTCGTCCATCGCCATTTCGACCGGATTCTAGCCGACATCTCTCCGCACCCCACGATGATCCATCCTCCTCGCAATGGTTACCGAGGGACTGCGGCGCGGGCGCGCGTCCGCCGAGCGGGAAGAGAAAATGGGGGGCCGGTTGGACCGGCCCCCCTATCGGCGCCTCGACACGCGGGTTTAAGCAAGGAGAGAGATAAACCGCGCGATGAGGGAAACGGGGTCAGCGATGATCCCGCGTGCCTCAGCGACGAATCCGAAGCGGGAGCGAGCCCGGATCCTCGCTGAGGATCGCGGTGAGGGCCGGACCCGCACCAGGAGTGGCGAAGCCAACCGCGTAGGCCGTGTAGTTGCGGCCGCCGCGGAAGGTGAGCCCAGTCAGAGTGAGCACGACGGTCTCGGTGCCGGCGACGCGCACTTCGACATCGGCCGTCGTCGCAGGAATCACGACGTAATCACCCACGCCCTTGAAGGAAACGTTTTGAAAGAGGAAAGGGCCGCCGACGATCTTGATGTCGACCGCGGGAGCGTCCGGTGACGCGTGCACGAAGCGAACCCGCGCGCGCTGGGGCAGGGCGGGCAACTCGGAATCCTCAAGGACGAGCGGCTCGATGTTGGCAAGCGTGTTCACCGCAACGACCGTGTAATTCTTGAAGAAGAAGAGGTTCGCGTTGGCGTCGATGACGGCGTCAGCGGCCTCGCCACCCTCGGGCACGACCTTGAGGTTGTAGACATTGGCGGGCAGGCTCGCGTAGTCCGTGATGTCTCCAAAAGCGGCGCCTTCGAAGGCACGGATCGTGTCGTTCACGAGGACATCGACCGTGGGAGCGTCAGGAGACGCGTGGACGACGCGGACGCGGGCGGAGGCGCTGCCCTGGGCGAGGGCAGGAAGTGCTGCGAGACCCACGGCGACGACCGCCAAGACTGCGATAACCGACTTGCGCATGAACTCTCCTCTCTTAGCCCCTTCTCTGGGGGGCGAATCCACAACCACACTGTTCATGTCTTGGACAATAGCTGGACTTCTGAATCTGTCAAACCCACGTCCAGGAATTCGCCGGGACGATGCGGGCGGATTCGCGGGAGGAGAGATTTTCCGGGATCGACTAAAAAACCCTAATGCGAACTAATACAACCTCTAGCGAGTTCTTGCCGGCCACTGCGCCCAGGCAAGGAGCGCAACGTACGCAGCCGAGAGTCCTGCGCCGAGCGCGAAGACCGCACCGTAGCCGGCCCACTCTCCCAAGACCCCCGCGGCCCAACTCGCGGGAAGCTTGCCCCACACCTCGACAGTCGCGAAGGCCGTGAAGTGCGCAGCTCCGATCTCGCGCCTCACGCGGCCCATCATCCAGGCGAAGAGCGCCGTCGTGATCGCGCCGCCGGCGAAGCTCTCGAGAGAGACGATCAGGACGAGCACGCCCGCCCCAGGGTCAGGTCGAAGGCTCGCCCACCAAAGGGCGGCCAACGGCACGACGCGCACGATCGCTGTCTCGAAGAGCGCTCGCGCCGAGCCAGTGCGCGCGGCGAGCAAACCGCCCGCGAAGGAGCCCGCCAAGGAGAACGCGAGTCCCCATGTGCCGAGCCACGTGCCGATTGTCGCGGTCGCCCAGCCGGTGTCCACGAGGAAGGGCCGCAACATCGCGTCCGACATCGATTCGCCGATTTTGTAGGTCGCGACGACGAGTAGGACGAGCCGTCCGTCGCGACCCGCGAGCGCCCTGGAAAGGGTGCCGACCACGACTCGCAGGCTGGGATTCGGTTCTGGCGCGAGGACCGTCCCGCTTTCCCGCCACATCAGGGTGATCGCAAACACCGTCAAGACAAGCGCTGCCATACCCATCAAGATCGTGGACCATGGAACGCTCGCGGCAACGATGAGCGAGATCCCGCCACCGACGACCATGCCGATCTTGTAGCCGACGACCTGGGCGATGTTCCCGTAGCCGAGGTCCTTTTCGGAGAGAACGTCGACGGCCAGCCCGTCCACCGCGACGTCCATCGTTGCTGCGGCCAGGTTCGCGAGGAAGATCGCGATCAAGAGGCCTCGCACGTTCTCGGTCGGATCCGCAAAGAGCGCGCCCGAACCGCAGGCGGCCGCCAAGAGGAGCTGCGTCGGAAGGATCCACGAGCGCCTTCGTCCCCACCGAGGTGAGGAACGCGCATCGACGAGCGGCGCCCAGAGGATCTTGAACATCCACGGCAGAGCGAGCGCCGAGAGAAAGCCGATCTCGATGAGCGACGCACCGCGTTCGCGCAGCAGAACGGGGAGAGCGGTCGTCTGGAGGCCGAAGGGAAGCCCCTGCACGAAGTAGAGCGCCGAGAGCAGCGCGAGGGCCCGCCGGGGAGTCTTCGGCTTCGTCATCGAGTCCCGCCTTGGTCCTGATTATTCACGAAGCCACAACGCGAGCGCCTTCCCGTTGCACGTTCGTCGCGCCCTCCGCGCACGCCCTCGGGCATAATCGCGCCGATGTCACCCGAACCTTCCGAGATGAGTCTCCCCGAGACCGTCGCCGCCGTCGATCTCGGATCCAATAGTTTTCACATGGTGATCGCGCGCCACCTCGGCCACGATCTTCACATTCTCGATCGACTCCGCGAGCCAGTGCGGCTCGCGTCGGGACTCGGCCCCGGCAATCTCCTCTCGGGCGAGGTCCAGGAGCGAGCTCTCCTTTGCTTGCGGCGCTTCGGCGAGCGGCTTCGCGAGTTCCCTCGCGCCCATGTCCGCGCCGTCGGTACCAATACCCTGCGCAAGGCAGCGAACGCCGACGAGTTCCGGGAGCGGGCCCACGAGGCCCTCGAGCATCCGATCGAGATCATCTCGGGCCTCGAGGAAGCGCGACTCATCTATCTCGGCGTCGCGCACTCGCATGCTCCCGAAAGAGGCCGAAGGCTCGTCGTCGACATCGGCGGCGGCAGCACCGAACTGATCATCGGCCGGCGCCTGGACGTGCATCGTGCTCACAGCTTCTACATGGGTTGCGTCACGTACAGCCAGCGCTTCTTCGGGGAGGGTGAACTCACGCGCGAGGCATTTCGCGCCGCCGAGATCGCGGCTCGTCTCGAAGTGCGCGCGACGGCGCGCGCCATCCGCGAGTTGGGCTGGCAGACATCCGTGGGCGCGTCCGGAACGGTGACATCGCTTGCCGAGATGATCATCGCATTGGATGGTCCGACCGCGCCGATCACGCTCGAGGCGCTCAAGCGCATCAGGCGGCGCATGATCGAGCAGCGGCGCGTCTCGCGGCTTTCCCTTCCCGCGCTCAAACCGGACCGTGCCCCCGTGATCGCTGGCGGCCTCTCGATTCTCATCGCCCTCTTCAAGAGTCTCGCCATCGACTCGATGACGGCTTCCTACGGCGCCTTGCGCGAGGGCGTGCTCTACGACCTCGCCGGCCGCCTGCGGCACGACGATGCCCGCGATCGCACGATCCGCCGGCTCGTCGCGCAGTACATGGTCGACGAGGAGCAGGCGCACCGCATCGAGCGCACGGCGCACTTTCTGCTCGAGCAAGTCGAGAAGACGTGGGAACTTGAAGGTCTTTGGCCGCGCCAGGCCCTGGGGTGGGCCGCCCACCTGCGCGAGATCGGCCTCTCGGTTTCCTACACGGGGTACCACAAGCACTCGGCGTATCTCACCGAGCACAGCGACATGCCGGGATTCGCCAACGACGATCAGCTCTTTCTCGCCGCCATGATCCGCGGGCATCGGCGCAAATTGCAGCGCGCGCATTTCCTTTCGCTGGGCAAGGAGCGGATAGAAAGTGCGTTTCGACTCTGCCTACTGCTGAGACTCGCATGCCGGCTCAACCGATCGCGCAGCCGCGAGCCGCTGCCGCGCGTTCGCCTGCTCGTCGACCGCCGTTCGTTGAAGCTCGTCTTTCCGCAGGGCTGGTTCGACAAGCACCCGCTGATGCGCGCGGACCTCGCTCAGGAAACCCAGTACCTCGCCGCTGCGGGCGTCGATCTGGCCGTCGACGAGTCAGCCGATGTCTGCGGTGACGCGATGCCTCAGCCCGATCCCCTGTACGACGAACGGACGACCAAGACCTCAGAGAGATGAAGCGATGGCGTCGGCGATCTGCTCCAGTTGTCCCAGGTCGAACGCGAAATCGAGTACGGTGTAGCGCTTGCGCATGTGCCGCGCTCCCATGACGAGCCGCCGCATTCGTTCCGGCGCGACATCGATGTCCGCGGCGCGCGTCGGCGCCCCTGCCGCGCGTAGGTCCTCTTCGAGGCCTCGTGCACTGAGCACTTGCGCGTCGAGGGCGGTCCAGATCTCGTTCCAGCGCTGCGTCATGGCGGCGCGTCGTTCCGCGCGCGAGGGCGCGGCGTTCGCCTTGAGCCGACTCTCGCCGAGGACCGCCTCGAGAGCGGCTGGCGCGAGATGGGCGTGCATCGCGCGCAGCACGGATTCGGTCTCGTCCATCGGAACGGCGTCTCCGGACTGGGGCGGACCACCGGCACGCAGCGCACGGTAGATCGCGAGAGATGCCAGCGTTCCCACGGCGACCTGCTCGCCATGCAGGCGGGCGGGCCGCTGCCACCCCGATTCGCTCATGTCGAGGTAGTGCGAGAGGAGATGCTCGCCGCCCGACGCGGGTGACGACGCGCCCGCGACGACCATCGAGAGGCCGGAGACCACGAGCGCCTCGGCGAGCACGGCGAGCGCGTCGGCATCACCGCGACCGATGGCCGCGGCTCGCGCGCGTGCGTTCCGGACGGCGTCGTCGGCGATCGCGAGCGCGGTCGGGCACACGCGCTCGTTCATGAGTAGTCCCGCCAGCACCCAGTCGGCACCGGAAACGGGCTTGCTCATCAGATCGCCGAAGCCCGCGGCCGTCATGCGTCCGGGCGCGCCCGCCAGAATGTGCGTGTCGAGGATCACCGCGCGCGGCGAGTGGACGGGGACCGTCGCCTTGAGGCCGCCCAGAGTCAGCGCCGCGATGGTCGAGGCGTAGCCGTTCATCGAGGCCGCCGTGCCGACGGTGACGAGCGGGATCCCGCGCCGTTCCGCGAGCGTCTTGCCGAGGTCGCCGATCGTGCCCGCGCCGACGGCGACGAAGCCCCGCGCGATGCCGCGCATCGCTACATCGAGTGCCTCGATGGTGGCGTCGTCGGCGTGCGGCTCGCGATGGGTCACGTGCTCGAAGACGGTCGCACCGTCCGCACGCAGGAGCGAGGCCACGCGCGCGCCCGCGGCGTCGTGCGTGTCGGGATCGGCGAGGAGCAAGAGCGGCTCCGTCCCCGGCGCCTGCCGCGCGACGACCTCCGGAACGGAGGAGAGCGCATCGCGGCCGATCACCGCCTCGCGGAGGGGGATCTCGTGGCGAATGCCGCAGGGGCAGGGGGGGAGCGTCGCGCCGAGGAGATCTCGCAGGGGGGTGCTCATGACGGCGCGATCATAGCCCGCGGCGCCGCGAGGCCACGGCGTTCACAGCAGCCGCTCCACGCGCACCCGCTCGCCGGGGGCGAGTCCCAGGCGCCGGAGCGCGTTCTCCGACACGCGCACCGCGCCTGGGACCGGATCCCCGGCGATGACCCGCGCCACGAGCGCGCGGTGGGCCCCGTTGATCCAGTGCGCGTCGCGAACCGAGACGAGATCGCCGGGCGAGACCGCGAGCGGATCCGCGTCGGCGGCGTCCAAGACCGCGTGCACTTCGGAGTCGAAATCGAGCGAACCTGTTTCCAGCGGCTCGCCGAGCTTGAGCACTTGCGGTGTCGTGGGATCGGTTCGCGGCGTGCCGCCCTTGAACGCCGCACGCTTCGGGTCGATCGGGCCGACGACGAGCGTCTCCGCGGGAGCCTCGCGCTGGGGCCAGATCAGGGCACCGAGAATGCCGAGGCCGGAGCAGACGACGAGCCCATAGAGCGCCCGGATGTACGAATAGCCTTTGCTTCCGGCATCGAGATCGATGCCGTGCGCGAAGGGCGTCACGAGCGCGGGCCAGACGAGCGAAGCGGCCACGAGCAGCGAGCCACCGATCATCACCAGCAGCGCGGCCTTGGCCGAGAAGCGCTTCCATGTGAATCCGAGCACGAGCGCGACCGCGAGCGGCGGCGTGACGGCCGCGACGAATGCCCCGTGCGCGCGGTAGATGCCGCCGAACGAGGCAAAGACGGGGACGAGAAGAAATCCGACAAGAGTCGCGATCGCGGACGACCAACGCGCGGCGCGAAGCTGGCGCTTCTCGCTGACGGGGCCGTGCCGCTCGCGCCACGGTCTCCACAGGTCGACGATGCTGATCGTCGCGATTGCGTTGATCAGCGAGTCGGCGGAAGACATGAGCGCCGCGACGAGCGCCGCCACGGTGAACCCAAAGAGCCCCGTGGGGAGCACGTGCCGGGCGACGACCACGAACATGCTGTCGGGAGCGATCGATGGGTCGAGTTGTCCCTGAGCGACGAGAGCCCTTCCGACCCAGCCGGCGCCCGAGACGGCGATCGCCGCCAGGGGCATGAGCACGAGCAGCACGAATGCCGCGCCCTTTCGCGCCTCCGCGACGGAACGCGCGGCGAGAAAGCGCGTGAGGATGCTCTGATTCATGAAAAAGAACGCGATGCCGCCGACGAAGCCGTCCTGCCAGAAGATGCCGACGAAATTGAACTCGGGAGGGTGCGCGAAGCCGGGGAAAGCGCGCTGGCCAGCGGCGCCGAGCGAGTCCCAGAAAGCGAGCGGACCTCCGGCGGCCACGACACCGATGGCGAAGAGCGCCAGCCCCGCGACGAGCAGGATTGCACCCTGCAGCAGGTCCGTGAAGATCACCGCCGTCTGCCCGCCATGAGCCGTGTACGCGCCGCATACGAGCGCGGCGACCGCGGCGCAGGCGAGAAGATCCCAACCGGCCAGCGCGTGAAGCGCCTTTCCCATCGTCAAGAAGTTGATTCCCAGGTAGCCGACGAGATAGAGCAGCAGCAGGAACGTCGCGGCGTGACGAGTGCGCCGGCCGAAGCGCCGATCGAAGAACTCAGGCACCGAGACGATCCGCGCGTAATACACGATCGGCAGCCAGCCGAACATCCAGAGCGGCATCCAGTACCAGTCGTTGAGATATGTCTGCGAGGAGGACAGCCCGTACGAATAGCCCGCTGCACTGTATTTCACGAAGGAATACGAACCCACGACGGTGGCGAGGCACGAGAACCCGACCATCCACCACGCGAAACGCTGCCCGCCGAGGAAGAAATCGCGCATGCCGCGCGAATGCCGGCCGGCCCAGACGCCGAAGCCGATCACGACGACGAAGTAGGTGACGAGGATCGTCAGGTCGAGCGAGCCCATCATGGGCGGGCCGCGAGTTCGAGGGTGCCCTGGATGAGCGCCATGAGCGCCAGCCCGGCGAGGAGTCCCGCGAGGGCGCGCCCGCCTTTGCCGCGGCGGCTCACTTCGCCCGAGCGCAGCGCGGCGAAGAGGCCGGCCGCGAAGACCGCACCGCCGACCGCCAGTTGGTAGAAGTAGGGCGACATGGCGGGAGTTGTACGAAGTCTGCGGGTCTCCGACAAGGCCGCTTCGGTTTTTGGCTGCGAGAAGGGTAAATTCCCGTGCCGAGCTCGATCCTGGCGGTTCTCTTGGCTCCCGGGCCCCCTTCTCGAAGACGCCGCGGGGCCGGGCGGGGCAGACAAGGGAAGAGAAGGAAAGACGAGGGTAGGGAAGGGCAGGAGGTCCGTGTGATCGGTCGGCTTCATCGACTTGCGAGCTTCGCGGTGGTTCTGGCGGCTCTGGTGGGCTCGATCTACGCCGGTTCCGTCGTCTCCCGCGTTCCGCCGCGGCCCGTGGGGCTCGATGGTCGCGTCCAGGTCACCGAGGCTTTCCTGCCCGGTGCGACGCCCCATCTCTTGGAGCGACTGACGGCTCTCGGATTCGTTCTCGAGCGAACAGGGCCGCTGGAAGCGATCGCCTACCTCTCGGCCGAAGAGATCGACAAGCTGGCTGCCCTCGGCATCGCGTGGGTGCCCTTGCCGCCGACGCAAGCCGCCGCACCCGAACCCGACGCAAGCTACACCAACTACACCGCGCTCACGGCGCGACTCCAACAAACGGTGGACGACCATCCCGCGATCGTCCGGCTTTCTTCTGCCGGCAAGTCCGTCGAGGGGCGCGATCTGTGGTGGTTGCGCATCACCGACCACCCCGACGTCGAGGAGGACGAACCCGGTTTCCGCTACATCTCGACGATGCACGGCGACGAACCTGTCGGCACGGAGCTGCTGCTCTCGCTCATCGATTACCTGACCGACGGTTACGGCACGGATCCGCGCGTGACGCGTCTCGTCGACGGAGTCGAGATCTGGATCATGCCGATGATGAACCCCGACGGAAACACTCGCTCACAGCGCTTCAACCGAGACGGCGTCGATCTCAACCGCGATTTCCCGGATCAGTGGACGGATCCCGTCGACACGACGGACGGGCGCGCTCCCGAAACCGCCGCCGTGATGAGCTGGCAGACCTCCCACACGACGATGCTCTCGGGGAACCTGCACACGGGCGCGCTGGTCGTGAATTATCCCTACGACTCGAACGAGTCGGGACAATCGGTCTATGCGGCCACTCCGGACGACGCGGTCATCGTCGATATCTCGCTCGACTACTCCGAAGACAATCCGCCGATGTACGCGAGCCCGTCGTTTCCGCAGGGCATCACGAACGGAGCGGACTGGTACGTCGCCCGCGGAACGCTCCAGGATTGGAGCTACGTCTACCGCGGCGACATCGATCTCACGCTCGAACTCTCGAACACGAAGTGGCCGCCCGCCTCGCAGCTCGCGGCGCTCTGGAACGACAACCGCGAGTCACTGCTCTCGTATCTCGAGCGCGTCTTGACCGGAGTGCGCGGCGTCGTGACGGACGCCGAGACGGGCGCCCCGGTCACGGCGCGTGTCACCGTTCCCGGCCGCGACATCGCGTTCTTCACGGATCCCGAGGTCGGCGACTACCAGCGGGTCCTCGAGCCCGCGACGCACACGCTGCGGTTCGAGGCCGACGGGTACGAAACCGCGGAGGCCCCCGTCACGGTGACCAGCTGGCGCGGCGACGCGACGCGGCTCGACGTCGGGCTCGCGCCCCGCGCTCAGCGGCTCGAGCACGAGTCGCATCGCATTGCCGCCGACTCCGGCGGCGACGGGTACCTCGACGCCGGCGAGTCGGGCCATCTCGCGGTCACGCTCGGCAACGAGGGCAAGCTCGCCACGGGCGTCACCGGGGCGCTGGTTCCGGTATCCGTGCACGCGATCGGCGGTTCCAGCGGCACCTGGGCGGACATCGTCCCTGGTGGCGCCGTCGAATCGGACGCGCCTCACCTCGCGTTCGCGTCGGGTCCCGACGCGCCTCCCGGAAACCAACTGGGCTACGTGGTGCGTTGGCAGAGCGCCGAGGGCAAGAGCGGCGAGACGTCACCGTTCTTCGTTCCTCTGGGCGCGCCTTCCGTCAGCGAACGGCCCGCGAGCGACGTGCCGAAATCAATCGACGACAACGTGACATCATCGAGCACCCTCGTCATCGACGAGGACCGTGAGATCGCCGAGGTCGATGTGCGCGTCGACATCTCGCATCCCTACATCGGCGATCTCCGCGTCTGGCTCGAGAGCCCACAGGGGACGGTCATCCGGCTCCACGAAAGGCAAGGCGGGTCGGGGAACGACATTCGCACGTGGTACGACGACGAGACCGTGCCCGTCGACGATCTCGGCGCGCTGCGCGGCGAATCCTCCGGGGGCACGTGGATACTGCGGGTCCGCGACGAGGCGTCCGGAGACGAAGGGCAGCTCCAGGGCTGGACGTTGCGTCTCGCCACGCGCCCTTTCGAGGATCCAGTGGCGGAAACGATCCTGCATACCGTCGTGCTGGAGAGCGATGGCGCGGTGGCGCTTCGCTGGTGGCCGGTCGGCGGTGCCTCGGCTTACCGAGTCTACCGCTCGAACGATCCTTCCTCCGAGAGTTCGTTTGCCGACGCGACCGGGGAAGACGACGATGACGCGGACACGGCCTTCGTCGATCGCTCCCAGGGCGCCCTCACGTGCTGGATCATCGCGGCCGTCGGCAGGACGGGCGAGGGACTCTGGGGTCACTTCGGACGCTGATCGGCGGAGGCCAGGAGAAACCCCGTGAACGTCGTCATCGTGGGCGCCGTCGCCTGTGGCGCCAAAGCCGCCTCGCGCATCCGCCGTCTCGCCCCCCATGCCAAGATCGACGTCGTCGACCAAGGGCGCTTCATCTCCTTCGCGGCCTGCGGATTGCCCTACTTCGTGCAGGGCAAAGTCAAGGAGATCGACGACCTGCTGCGCACGACCTACGGGCGAACGCGCGACGCCCTGTACTTCCGCGACACCAAAGACGTAACCGTTCACACGGGGACGCGCGCGCTGGCCATCGACCGAGCGAACAAGACACTGCTCGTCCGCGATCTCGCCACGGGGGCCGAGCGCGCCCTTTGTTACGACCGTCTCGTGCTCGCGCCGGGCGCTTCTCCGGTGAGGCCGAAGATCCCCGGGCTCGACCTCGCGGGCGTGCATTCGCTGACCACGATCGAGGACGCCCAGCACGTCGCCGAACTCGTTTCGAGCCGCGAACGCGGCCGCGCCGTCGTCATCGGTGCCGGCTTCGTGGGCGTCGAAACAACCGAGGCGCTCGCTACGCGCCGCTGGTCCGTCACGCTCGTCGAGCGCTTCGATCAGGTCTTCCCTTGGGCACTCGATCCCGAGATCGCCGCGCTCGTCGCCGAGCGGCTCTTCGAGCGCGCGGTGGACGTGAAGACCAGCACGGAGGTCAGCGAGATTCGCGGTACCGAGGGGCGCGTGACCGGCGTCGTCACGTCGAAGGGCGAGATTCCCGCCGATCTCGTGATCGTCGCGACCGGCGTGCGGCCCAACGTCGATCTCGCGCGCGATGCCGGCCTAGCGCTCGGCGAGACCGGCGCGATCGCCGTCGACGAATACCTGCGCACGAGCGATCCCGACATCTTTGCCGGTGGCGACGCGGTCGAGATGAAGCACCTCGTCTCGGGCAAGCCCTGTTTCATTCCCCTGGGATCCACCGCCAATAAGCACGGCCGCGTCATCGGCGACAACGTCTGCGGCATCGAGACGCGCTTTCCGGGCATCCTCGGGACTTTCGTCTGCCAGGTCTTCGACGACGCGGTCGGTTCGACGGGCCTCTCCGAGCGGCGGGCACGCGATCTGGGCTACGACGCCTGGGCGGTGACGGTCCCCGGATTCGACCGCGCACACTACTACCCCGGTGCCGAAGTCGTCGCGCTGAAGCTCGTCGTCGAAGCGCCGACGGGCCGTCTGCTCGGCATGCAGGCGCTCGGAAAAGGCGAGGTGGCGCGACGCATCGACGTCGCGGCCACCGCGCTGCGCTACGGCGCTTGCGTCGAGGACCTCACCCAACTCGACCTGGCCTACGCACCGCCGTTTGCCACGGCCCTCGATTGTCTGCTGCAGGCGGCCAACGCGGCTTCAAATCGGCGTGCCGGTCTCCTTCATCCAATCACGGCAGCGGAGTTGCAGCCGCGCCTTCAAGACGACGGCGTTTGCATCGTCGACGTGCGCTCACCCCAGGAGTTCGGGCGTTCGCACATCGATTCCGACATCGTGCTCAACGTACCGATCGACGAACTGACGCGGCGTTTCGATGAGCTTCCTCGTGACCGCGAGCTGGTCTGCGTCTGCGAGTTGGGACTGCGGAGCTACGTCGCGCAGCGACTGCTGGCGGGTGCCGGCTTCGAGCGCGTACGAACACTGGACGGCGGTCTCTTCGCGTGGCCGTACCCGGACGAACTCGAGTAGTCGACGTCAGCGTCCGCCACGTTCTGCTGCTTCGAGGGAGGCGTGGGCGAGGGGCGCCTCCTCGCGAAGCGGCGCGGCGTTGCTCTCTCGGTCGGCGAGCGGCAGGCGAACGACCACCGTCGTGCCGTTTCCGGGTCGCGACGAGAGCGAGATCTCGCCCTCGTGCTGCGTCACGACGACGTTGCGCACCAGGGGGAGGCCCTTGCCGCTCCCTGCTCCCACTTCGCGCGTCGTGAAGAACGGATCGAAGACGCGCGCACGGATTTCGTCGGGAATCCCCGGCCCGTCGTCCGCGACGCGAATCTCGACGCTCTCCTCGACGACGCGGGTGCGAATCGAGATCCGGCCGCGTCGCGCTCGCCGCTTGTCGCTGCCGATCGCCTGCGCGGCATTCGTGACGAGCGGGCCGACGATCTTGCCGATGGCATCGGGTAGGCAGGGTATGGCCGGGAGATGGGGGTCGAGTTCCGTCTCGATGTCGGCGACGGCGGCCCAGTCCGATTTGACCAACTCTACGGTTTCCAGCACCGCCCGATTGACATCCACGGGTGCTCTCTCGCCCGATCCAGGATCGCAGAAGTCGCGCATCGCGCCCACGACATCCGCGATGCGGGCCAGGCCCTCGCGCGACTGAGAGAGGGCGCGTGGCACCTCGTCGAGCAGGAAGTCCAACTCGCTCGCGGGGAGCGACGCATGCGCCAGGGCAACGATCGCGCTCGCATCCCTGCCGCTCTCGATCGCGCGCACGATCGTACGATAAGCGCCGATCAGCTCGAGAAGCCGCGCGAAGCTCTCCTGCGCGAAGATGACATTGTCGGTCACGTACTGCGCGGGAGTGTTGATCTCGTGCGCGAGGCCGCCCGCGAGCTGCGTCACGGCCTCGATGCGGCGCGCTTCCCCCGCGGACGCCGACCGGTCGGCGGCGTTTCGCGCGTCGCGTCCACGCACCAGCCAGGACGCGATCGCACGGCCCGGCGAACGCGCGCCCAGCGGCTCGATCGTCCACTCCTGCTCGGAAGCCGAGCCGTCGTCCGTCGATGCGACGAGGACCCGCTGCCAGCGCTCCTCACGCGCCATGGCGGCGCGGATCGAGCGCTCGGTCGCTTCGGGAGCCAGCAGCCGGCACACGCTCGTCAACGGCTGACCGGCAATCGAAGTCTGGCCGACGAGCGTGCGAAAGGAAGCGTTGCTCTCGAGGATCTTTCCCTGCGCGTCGACAACCGCGAGCGCGTCGTCAAGACCGTCGACCGCGGCGAGCAGGCGCGAGAGCCGGTCCGCGTCCCGACGTCTTTCGAACGCCGCCCAGGTGAGTTCCGAAAGCGCGATGAGGAAGCGCTGGCGTTCCGGCGGGAGGGCGAGCGCGGGGTCCGGATCGACGAGAACGGCGACCGCCTCGAGCCGGTGCGCGCGACGAACCGGAGCGATGAGAATCCGCTCGACGCCCATGGCGGCCAGAAAACGGCGTTCCGCGGGCGGCACGCCTGCGCGCGCGGGCTCCGGAGCGGCGCAGATCACTGTTCCGGCGTTCAGCGCGGCCAGCCATGGCTGGGGCATCGCGTCCAGCTTGAAGGGCGCTGAGCTCTCTGCAGGAGGAGCCGCCGCCGTCTCGATGACGCACGTTTCGCCGGTTTCGCGATGTACTCTGGCGATGGCCGCCCGGCTCGCGCGCCAGGCGAGTGCCAACGTTCCCAAGATGGAGGACGGCCGAACCAACGGAGCCTCGAGAACTCCTCGCGAGGCCTCGAGAGCGAGATCGGCCGCTGCGGCCAGCGCGCGCGAGCCGCTGATCTCGGCGGCGCTCGACTGGCCCGCATCGACGATGGCCGAGATCCAGAGCGCCGGACGCTGGCCATGGCCGGCGCAGCGCCTCGAAACGACGTCCAGCGTGCGCGGGACGCCCGCCCTCTCGAAGGCGAACGAGGCACGTGCCACCGTGCGCGTGCCTTCTTTGCTGGCGTTGATCGCGCGGAGCAGGCGCCGCAGGTCGAGGTCGCCGATTTCGGTGGGCAGGCGTCCGGAGACTTCCTCGGCCGCGAGACCGAAGAAGTCCGCGAAGCTGCGGTTACACGAGAGGATGCGTCCCGACCCGTCGCAAACCAGGAGCGCGAGTGGCGACTCGTGGACCAGCGCGTCGTTCCAAAAACTCATCGCAGATCCTCCCGCCGGGCGGGCTCAGAAGTCGTTCGCGTCGATCAGAACCGCGCCGTCGTCGTCGCACGCCACGTCCGAGATGCCCGGATTTTCGCGTTCGAGCCGCTCGAGCAGGGCGTCCTTGTGCTGGATCTCGACCTTCAGACGCGAGTTCTCCTCGGAGAGCGTCTTCTGCTCGAGCGCGTGGCGGACGCTGAAGATCAGATCGACTTCGTTGCAGGGTTTGACGAAGAAGCGGTAGATCTCGCCCTCGTTGATCGCGCGGATCGCGGAGTCGAGGCTCGCGTGACCGGTGAGGATCATGCGAATCGTGTCGGGGTAGCGCTGGTTGACGATCGCCAGCAGTTCGCTTCCCTTCATGCCCGGCATTTGCTCGTCCGATATGACCAGGTCGATCTTCTGGTTCTCGAAGAGCGCAAGCGCCTCGCGCGCCGACGAGGCGGTCAGGACCTCGTAGGGCTCGTTGCGCATGCGGCGGCGCAGGGCTGCGGTGACGTTCGGTTCGTCGTCGACGAGGAGGACGGTCGGACGCATGGTTTCACTCCTTGTGCATCGCAAATTCGGTTGCCTGGATCGAGGGAGCGTGCGAAACGCGCACGCGGAAGGGCTCGTTCACGCCGATTCCACCGGCGAAGTTCCTCAGGCGCTTGATCAGGGCCATCGTCACCGCCTGGCCCTTGTCGACGAGGACGACGTTGTTCGGAGCGGTGACGTCTTCGTCGAAGGTCATGCCGATCGCGAGGTCTTCGACGCGGATCGAGAGGATCACCGTCGATTCATCGGCATTCGAGTCGAGGACGGCGAGCGCGTCGAGCAGCGATTCGATGTACACGCCGCGCCGGGAACGCAGCATGTTGACGGCTTCCTGATGGCGCTTGCCGATCGAGAGCAGGCGGTCGTAGTCCTGCGCTATCTTCAGCATCTGCGCGCCGACGACCACGGGCCCGGCGACGTCCGCTTCGGGGATCTTCTCGAAGTCCGCGCGTCCGAAGCGCTGCCACGCGATCATCTGCGCGACGCGTTCGAGCTGGGGGATGCTGCCGATGATCGTCGAGGCGACCTCGGGCGCCGCCGCGAACATCGAGCGCTCCTCCTGCGACACGGGCTGGCCCGCGAAGATGCGTTTGAGCGTCTCGGGCGGAATGGTCACGCACCCCAACTGTGAAAGCGCGGCGGCTCTCTTGTACTCACGCCGGTCGCCGACGACGATCTGGCTCGCCATCCTCGAAACGTAGTATTCGATCTTCTCCGAGCGCTCCAGCGCCGGCGGATTGACCAGTCCCAGCACTTCGATGAGCGCATCGATGCTGCGGCGGAGCGTCCGGTCGAGGAGATCGTCCTCGCCCAGTCCTCGGCCGTGGTGCACGAGCGCCGCTTGAACTTCGATGACGATGTCGGCCGGGCGGATCGGCTTCGTCAGATAGCGGAAGACCGCGGCGCGATTGACGGCACGCTGCGCGGACTCGTGGTCTACGTGGCCGGTCAGGACGATCCTGACGGTCCCGGGCGCGAGTTCCCGCGCTTCCTCGAGCAAACGCAGTCCGTCATCGTCGCCGACTCGGACTTCGCCGATCAACACGGCGAAGGGGCCATGCCGGCGCAGAGCATCGAGTCCGTCCGCGACATTCGTGCAAGAGAGCACGTCGGCGATGTCCGTCAGCGCGCGGCGCAGTGCGTGATGTACGTGTCCCTCAGCGTCGCAGACGAGCACTCTGGGCGTGGTCATGCCTCCTCCGCGCAGGCGGCGTGAAGTTCGCACTCCACGCGCCACGTCTCGAGCCGGTCCCGGCGGCCGAGATCCTCGAGATAAGAGAGATCGAGCGTCACCGGGGGCGGACTGGTCGTCTCCGCGAAGCGCGTCTCCTCGTCGAACGAATCCGCGGCATGGACCGCCGTCAGCGGCGCGAACGAGGGATTAGGGCAGAGCGAAGGCCCGTGGTGGTAGGCGACTGCCTCGACGATCGCGTTCGGGATGCCCCAGAGGCCGAGGAGGTATGCGCCGACGGCCGCGTGGCTGCACCCGAGCTCCGCCTCCTCGACCTGCCAGAGCGGTCGGCGTTCGGTGCGCGCCTTACGCAAGATGCTCCCGTAACGGTCGGGCATGTTCGTCGCAAGAACGAGCATCCCCGCGTCGTGGAGCATTCCCGCCGCGAAGCTGTCCTCCGCCGTACGCGCATCCTTCGTCTCGAGGTGCGCGATTCGCTTCGCGCTCATGGCCGTCGCGACGCTGTGAGACCACAGAGATGCGAGCCCCACGCGATCGAGAGCGAGTGCATCCGCATCCTGGAAGACGCCCGCGCAGAGCGCGAGGGAGGTCACCGTCGAGAGACCGAGGAACGAGACCGCTCGCTCGGGACTGGCGATCTTGTTGCACAGACCGAAATACGACGAGTTGACGAGACGCAACACTTGGGCGGTCATGCCGAGATCTGTGGCGACGATCCGGCCCACGTCCCGAAGCGATGTCTCCGGAGACTGCAAGGCCACGACCAGCGACCTGTAAAGCGCGGGCATGCTGGGCAGCGTGTCGAGCTGACCCACAAGGTGCTGCAGCCGGCTGTCGTCGAAGAGATCGCGCAGCGCGCAGGCGCTGGCGATCGTTCGCTTGAGCGTCTCGGCGTCGCAGGGTTTGGTCAGATACTGATGGGAAGGACCGACCGATCGCAGGATCGATTCCATGTCCGAGTGACCGGAGAGCACGATGCGGACGGTCGCTGGGTGCGCCTCGCGCACCCTCGCGAGCAGCTCCGCTCCGTCCATGCCCGGCATGCGCATGTCGGATACCACGACGTCGAAGCTCTGAGAGGCCATGCGGGCGAGCGCCTCGTTTCCGCTGCGCGCAAATTCGCAGGTCCACTCGTGCCGCAAGGGGCGAAGCATGCGCCGCAACCCGTCGAGGACCTTCTCCTCGTCGTCGACGAAGAGAATGCGCATGGTCATGGGCCGTCCTCCTCGATCCTGCTCCGGCGCTCCGCTTCGAATTGCGGCTCGCTCGTCGCGAGGGCTCGTCC
>CAZPJJ010000013.1:0-3171 GCA_964586535.1 uncultured Acidobacteriota bacterium
ACTGGCTTGCTCGGGAACTCCCTCCTCCGCCCTGGCCTCGTCGGAGGTCAGACACCTCCTGGACGAGCGCTCGTGGACCGAACGCGATGCGCTTCTAGGTCTCCATTGGGGAACTCCCAGCCCGGTTCAAGTGTCTTCGACAGCAGCTTATTTCGAGGTTGGGCTGACGCGCGACGGTTGCGATCTGGTCGTCGCGCGATATGCGGAAGCGCTGCCATCTTTCGGAGCGTGGGCGGCCGTCGCCGCGTCTAGCGTGTCGGCCGCGCCGCTCGAGCGGCTCCACGGTCTCGAAATGGCGCTTACGTCGAACACGAGCACCTCCCTGGGAACGGACGACACCTGCGATGAAGCGTGGGATCCAGGTCGACTCGGGGACCTTCCCGATCCGCGGGAGGGCGCAACGGCAGTTTGGACAGGCGCCGAGATGATCATTTGGGGTGGCCGGGCGGGGACGAGCTACGGAAGCGGATCGCGCTACGACCCTGCCACGGACACTTGGTCGCGAATTTCCCCGGTCGGGGCCCCGTCCCCCCGTTCCTGGCACACGGCGGTGTGGACGGGAACCAGGATGCTGGTCTGGGGCGGCATCGACGGAGATCCAACGAACACGGGTGCCGCATACGATCCCGGCTCGGACACTTGGACTCCCTTGCCGACGACGGGGGCGCCGTCACCCCGCCATCGCCATACCTCCGTTTGGACGGGATCGGCGATGTTGATCTGGGGAGGCGAGGACGACTCCTTCGAGGATGTCCGGACGGGCGCGTCGTACGACCCGTCGACGGGCGTCTGGACCGAGATCGCAGTCAACGGCGCGCCTTCTGCCCGAAAGGACCACACCGCGATCTTCACGGGAACCGAGATGATCATCTGGGGTGGATTCCGGCTCGGGACCCACCTTGCGGACGGGGGCGCTTTCGACCCGATATCTGGGTCGTGGAGACCGATCTCCGGCAATGCAGCCCCCGAAGGGCGCCGAAACCATACCTCGACCTGGACGGGTGCCGAGATGGTCGTCTTCGGGGGGACCAACGGGGGCAACTACCTGGCCACGGGCGGGCGCTACGACCCGGCATCTGACTCCTGGGCTCCCATCACCAGCGATGGCGCTCCATCCGGCAGGCGTTTTCATGTGAGTTTCTGGACGGGATCCTCGGTCCTCGTCTGGGGAGGTGAGGTTCCTAGTCCCGAGTCTTACTCGGACACGGGATCGCGCTACGACCCCGCCACGAACACCTGGGCCGCAATGACGAACGTCAGCGCTCCCACGGGCCGGTCACAGCACTCCGGCGTGTGGACAGGAAGCGAGTTCCTGGTCTGGGGAGGGGAATCCGCGAACGGTTTCGAGGACACGGGAGGGCGCTACGATCCCGTCCTGGACGTCTGGGGTCCGCTCTCCACTCACTCGCTCGGTTCCCGCCGATACCGGCATACGGCGCTGTGGACAGGCGCCGAGTTCATCGTTTTTGGAGGAATCGACGCCGCCGACCTTGGCGACGGAGCGCGCTACGACCCAGTGCTGGACACATGGACGGCGCTTCCTGCCGGTCTCGCACCTTCGAATCGGCGCGATCACACGGCAGTTTGGACCGGCTCCCTGATGCTGGTCTGGGGCGGTCGCTCGGGCACGACACGCCTCGGGGACGGGGCTGCCTACGACCCAGGAACGGACTCGTGGTCCGCGATCTCCAATGTTGGCTCTCCTGGTCCCCGATACGGCCATACGGCCGTATGGACAGGATCGGAGATGATCGTCTTCGGAGGCGTGGAGAGTTCGATTCCGGGCAACACGGGCGGCCGCTACAACCCAGCTACCGACACGTGGACTCCGACGACGACAACGGGCGCGCCTTCGATTCGCACGTTCCACACCGCGGTCTGGACGGGCACCGAGATGATCGTGTGGGGCGGCGAAGGCGGGAACTTCTCCTACACGAACACAGGAAGACGCTACTCCCCGCTCTCGGATTCATGGACTGCAATGCCGACGACCGGCGCGCCAGCGCCGCGATCGCATCACACCGCGATCTGGTCCGGGACGGAGATGATCGTCTGGGGCGGTTTCGGTCAGGGCCAGTTCGGGGACGGAGCGCGCTTCGATCCGGACGCCGGGGTCTGGTCGACCGTGTCGATCTCGAATGCCCCAAGCCCGCGCTACTTCCATCGGGCGGCGTGGACAGGGACCGAGATGATCGTGTGGGGCGGACTCGGGAGCGGAAGCCTCGCCACGGGTTCTCGCTATTCCCCCTCCATCGACGTCTGGTCGCCGATGACTCTCGAGGGTGCCCCCGCTGCTCGCCATCTTCACGGTCTCGCCTGGGCCGACGCCCGCCTGATCGTCTGGGGCGGACTCGGGTCGAGCACGCTTCGCTCGGGCAGCCGATACAGCCCTGGCGCTTCACAGGACGGCGATGGCGATGGAATCCCCGGATGCGCCGATTGCGACGATCAGGACGATTCGGTCTACCCCGGCGCCGAGCAGATGTGCGACGGTGTCAACAACGACTGCGATGATCCCCTTTGGCCCGCGGTTCCCGCGGTCGAGATCGATGACGACGGCGACGGACTCGCCGAGTGCGCTGGCGACTGCGATGACCTCTCGGAAAGCACCTTCCCGGGAGCGCCCCAGCTTTGCGACGGGATCAACAACGACTGCGACGACGCGCAGTGGCCCGCGATTCCGTCTGACGAGCGCGACGAGGACGAAGACGGCTACGCCGGCTGCAGCGGCGAGTGCGACGATGGGAACGAATTCGTCTATCCCGGCGCACCGCAGATCTGTGACGGCGTCAATAACGATTGCAGCGATGCCGTGTGGCCGGTGGTGCCGGCCAACGAGACGGACGACGATGGCGATGGGACCAGCGAGTGCGAGGGCGACTGTGATGACACGCTCGCGTCCGTCTTTCCGGGCGCTCCGGAAATTTGCGACAACCAACGGGACGACGATTGCGACGACCTGGTAGACGCAGCGGACCCGGAGTGCGCGACGACGTGCCCCGACGCCGACGTGGACGGCTTCCAGGACAGTGCCTGCAATCCCGACCCACTGAACGGCGGCGGCGATTGCGACGACACGCTCGCGTCGGTCTATCCGGGCGCGCCTCAGGCCTGCGACGGGATCAACAACGATTGTGACGACGCGCAGTGGCCCGCGGTGCCGGCCGACGA
>CAZPJJ010000013.1:3271-27868 GCA_964586535.1 uncultured Acidobacteriota bacterium
AACGGACGGCGACGGCGATGGCACCAGCGAGTGCCAGGGCGATTGCGACGACACGCTCGCGTCGGTCTATCCGGGTGCGCCTCAGGCCTGCGACGGGATCAACAACGACTGCGACGACGCGCAGTGGCCCGCGGTGCCGGCCGACGAAACGGACGGCGACGGCGATGGCACCAGCGAGTGCCAGGGCGATTGCGACGACACGAACCCGGAGGTGAATCCCGGAGTTCCCGAGACATGCTCGAATGGCATCGACGACGACTGCGACGACCTCGTCGATGCCGCTGATCCGGATTGCAGTGCGGGCTGTCCGGATCTGGACGGCGACGGGTACCAGGACTCCGCGTGCAATCCGGACCCCGAGGCGGGTGGGGGCGATTGTGACGACGACGATCCGTCGGTGTACCCAGGGGCCACCGATGTCTGCGACGGCCTCAACAACGACTGCCTCGATCCCGCATGGCCCGCCCTTCCTCCTTCCGAAGGAGATGCCGACGGCGATGGCATCCGGCAGTGCGCCGACAACTGCCCTGGGGTATCGAACCCGACCCAGGCGAATCGCGACTACGACGGGAGCGGCGACGCCTGCGACTCTTGCCCCGACGACCCTTTCGACGACATCGACGGTGACGGTCTATGCGCCCCTCTGGATCTCTGTCCGTTCGTTCCCAGTCCTTTGAACCGCGATCTCGACGGAGACGGCATCGGGGATGTGTGTGACACGTGTCCGAATGCAGCCAACGTCGGCGAGCCAGATGTCGATGGTGACGGCCGCCAAGGCGCCTGTGACAGCGACGAGGACGGTGATGGACTGGGCAATGCTGTCGACCCCGATGCGGATAACGACGGCATTCTCAACGACGGAGATGGCTCCGGACGGGTCGGGGACAGACCCTGCGCCTCGGGTCAGACGGAAAACTGCGATGATAACTGTCCGCTGGCCCCGAATCCGAATCAATGGGACATCGACGGGGACGGGCGCGGAGATGCCTGCGACGCGGCTGACGACATGGTCGCCTACCTCCACGTTGCCCCTCCGAACTCGACCGTGTCGGTACCGAAGATTCACTGGGACCCCGAGCGCTTCGCTGCCGACTACCGGGTCTATCGATCCACCCTGACGAGCGGTACGGTTCCGAGCGATGCAGGGACCTGTTACCGCGACGGCCTTGTGACGCGATACACTCCCATCTCCGAAAGTCCTCCGGCTGGGCAGGCTTTCGGTTACATCGTCGCCATGGTGCGCGCGAACGGCCTCGAGGGTCCGCTCGGCAGGTCGAGCGGAGGGGCGGATCGCGTCCCAGGCGAGGCATGCCCATGACGAGGACGATGGCCGTTTCCTTGGGAAGAATCGGGCGCGAACGAACGACCCGGGACGTACCGCCGATGCTGCGATGCTTCGGGTACTGGTCCCGGAGGCGGCAGCATTGGATCGGGTACTGCCTCGAATTGCGGGTACAAGCGACGGCGAACTCCTGGGAGGATCTCCTCGAGAAGCTCACCCTCGCCGCTTCTTTGCATCTCGCACATTTGCAGAGCAATCCCGAGCTTCGCCGCCGGCGCTTGGCACCGTTTCGGATGCGCTGCCTCTACGCTGCGGTCGCCATGCTGCATTTCGTACGGCCCCGAGGCCGATTCGGGATCGCGGACCTCTCCCGGGAACTACTCATCGAGGGCGATTAGCGGGCTTACCTCCAACCGGGTCATTCTTGACCAAATCTTCCAGATTGACTAGACTCCCCTTCCTGCGTCCCTCGAGAGTGTTTCGCGCTGCCCGCGCCTTCGAGGCGCCGGCGGTGCTTTCCTAGGCGGAGACCCGCAGAGCGATGAACCCGAATCGTCCAGGTCCCTTTCCTCTCCCCACGCCTGCGGCGGCAAGAGAGTTTTGCCCGATTCTCGACATCGAGCGGATTCGACGCGACTTCCCCATCCTGCAGCGAACGGTTCACGGGAGGCCGCTCGTCTACCTGGATAACGCCGCGACAACCCAGAAGCCCCGCGTGGTCATCCAGGCAATGGTGGAGTACTACGAACGCTCCAATGCGAACGTCCACCGAGGCCTGCACGCACTCGCGGAAGAAGCCACGATCGCGTATGAAGACGCGAGAAAGACCGTCGCTCGCTTCGTCGGAGGGGTCGATCCTTCGCAGATCGTTTTCACGCGCAATACGACGGAGTCGCTGAACCTCCTCGCTTTCGCGTGGACCCGGCAACGGATCGAACGCGGGGACATCATTCTGCTCACCGAGATGGAGCACCACAGCAATCTCGTGCCCTGGCAGATGGTGGCCGAGGAACGCGGTGCTGACCTGCGGTTCGTCCCCATCGACGACGAAGGGCGCCTCGACGAGCGAGTTCTCGACTCCGTTCTCTCACCGCGCATTCGCGTCTTCTCTCTCGTTCACGCGTCGAACGTCCTCGGGACGATCAACCCCGTGGCCAGGCTCGCGGGCGCGGTGCGCAGCGTCGCACCGCAGGCGAAAGTATTCGTAGACGCGGCCCAGAGCGTTCCACATCTACCGGTGGATTTCTCGGCGCTCGCCTGCGACGCGATGGCTTTCTCCGCGCACAAGATGTACGGACCCATGGGAATCGGCGTCCTCGTTGGCTCGCGCGACTTCATGGACCAGTGCGCGCCGTTTCTCGGTGGTGGAGAGATGATCGATACCGTCTCGTACCAGAAATCGACCTACGCCAGTTCGCCGGCTCGCTTCGAAGCCGGAACGCCGAACGTGGCCGATGCGATTGCGTTGGGTGCGGCGGTCTCGTATCTCGAGAGCTTTGGCATGGACCGTGTTTGGGAACATACCCGGTGCCTCGCCACTTACGCGCACCATCGGCTTGCCGACTTGCCCTCGATTCGGATCTTCGGTCCAAGCGGCGAGGGAACCCGTTCCGCGCTCGTCTCGTTCGTGGATGCCGATGTCCATCCACACGATCTGGCGATGTTCCTCGATCGCGACGGCATCGCGGTGCGGGCGGGGCACCACTGCGCGATGCCGCTCGCGGAGCGGCTCGGAGTCCACGCTTCCGCGCGCGCGAGCTTCGGAATCTACAACACGAGGGAAGAGATCGACCATCTCGTCGAGTCCATTCGGCGTGCGCGTCGTTATCTCGGTTGCGATGCCTGACCCGCGCATCCTCTTCCGCGACGTCCTCGTCGACCACTACCGCTCACCGCGGCACGTTCGGGCGCTCGCTTCCGCGAACGCGGTCTTCGAAGCACGCAGCAGGGTCTGCGGTGACCGCGTACGCGTGGAACTCGAGATCGTCGATGGCAGGATCTCGCGCGTGGCGGCCCTGACGAAGGGTTGCATGATCGCGATCGCTTCGTCGTCGCTCGCGGCGGACGCCGTCCTGGGACTCACGACGACGGAAGCGAGCGCGTTGTGTCGCCGGGCGATCTCAAGCCTCGAGAACCGAGCGGAGGCACCCGCGCTACCCGATGTCCTGTCGCCGATCGAGCCGATCCGTGAGTTCCCTGTGCGCATCGGCTGCGCGACGTTGGGTCTCAGATCGTTCGAAGCGGCACTCTCCTCGTGGGAGAACACTCACCAAGCGCCTTCCCCCGACGCATCGAAGGCAACGACCGAGTAGAAGCCCGGATCGGCGATACCGCTACCGACGGAGCGTCGGTATTCCGCGACAGTGACCTCGCCATCGAGATTCCAAAGCTCCTTCGGCAAGGAAGGGTCCTGGGCAACATAGATGCGGTATCCCACCGCTCCGGGAACCGAAGACCACCGGAAGACCGCCGTGGTTTGTTCGCGAGTCACGATGAGATCGCGAATGGCGGCGAGCCCGGGGACCTGAGCGGAGCCTTCGGCGGAAATCGGATACTCGACGAGCGCGGCATGCGCCTCTCCCAGAGTCGCATCCCCTTCGTTCGCGCAGAGCGGATACCAGGTGAGTTCGATCGGGAGCGCTTCGAGGTTCGAGTCCTCCAGGCTCGAGATCAAGAATCCGTGAACGCCGTAAGCGCTGTCGTCGTCGTCGGAATAATACGGATTCTGCGGGATCTGGTCGTTCAAGGCGGCGTCGTCGGCGTACTTCCAGAACGGCCCATCGTAGCGATCCGAGGGCGGAACCGAGTAGAGCGTCACGAGCCCGCCAGCCGGGCCCCGGTAGAGCGCCCACGTCGAGAAATTCTGGGAGATCCCCGCGTCCGGAACTCCGTCGACTGGCGTTCCGTTTGGCTTCGCTTCCCAGAAGAGGCTCGCGTTCACCTCGGGCAGAAGGTCGAGATAGAACTCGACGTCGACGAGCGGGTGGACCCGGAGATTGACCGTCTTCGTCCACGAGACGAGCGTCACGATGTCCCGATGGATGGTATTGATCCCGCTCGTAGCACCACGGACGTAACGGATCGCGCGGACGGGGCCAGCGATTCCGCCCAGGTAGGTCGAGTTAGAGTTCCAACCTTCCTCGTCCTCGCGGTTGCCCACCAGTGGGCGGGCACGACCCTTGACGCGATCGATGATGTCACTCCCGCTGCCGCACGGCGCGGGAACACGAAGTTCCGTGAGCAGCCACGGCCCCTCGTACTCCAACTCGAAACGTCCGGTGACGATCGGGTCGGTGGGGCCGCCCCCCCACGTGATGTACGAGTCTTGGCTGGTGGGAAGCTCTGCCCCCGCGAAGAGGTAAGCCCAGCGTACCGACCCCGAACCTGGGCGGGAGTCCTGCACCTTCAGCTCGATGCGAACGGTGTCGGCACCCGTTGGCCAGGGAAGCCCCTCCGCGGCGCGATCACCGGCATCGCCGAAGCGAAACGCAAGTTCGTCCTGACCGTCGAGAAGACCATCGTCAGCCTGGGAGACGTCGTAGACGAGTTCAGTGAACGCGAAGGGAGTGCCCTCGTTGAAAGTGCGGTCGAAGCGTTCATCGATCTGGAAGGGGATCGGCTCGAAGGCACCCACGCGGGAGTCAAAGGCGAAGAGTCGAAGGTCCGCGATCGTGCGCTCGTGGAAAGCCCCGAGAACCGTGCCAGGAATCGCGACGACCTCGTTTTCGCGCGACAGGGACGTTGGAGCGGATGCGGTCGAGAGTCCCGCCGCGCGGGATGGAAGAACCATCACGGCCACGAGGACGATCAGAACGAAGATGGCAGGCAACCGCGATAGCATGACTAGCTCCTCTCGTGCATGACACCAAACTCACGCACTCCGCGGTGAGCGCGCGCGTGGTTCTCGGACATCTACCCCGACAGGCGGCGTCAGGCCATGTCTAAGTCTTGTAAAGAAAGGGGTTGGACGTCGCTCGCGCTTCCAACCAGCATCCCGGCCGCTGCCTAGAGGCAAGACAGGGGTTCCGTCTCACGAAACAGCGATAGAAAAGGAGTTCTGAGCCGAATGGGATGCCTCGTGATCGTTCTTGGACTCCCGATAATGGTCGCAGCAACTCCGATCGTCCTGATCTGGGCGCTCGTTTCCCCAGGAGGTTTCGTATCCAATCTCGATCGCGGCTACGGACACATTGGGGCCTGGCTCTTCCGGCGCCTCGGTCTCGCGGAGCGGGGCCCGTGAGGAGAGCGGACGCGGGACGCGAGGGCGCGCCCCGCTGCTAGATGGCGGGACTTGAGTGTCTGAGAGAGGTTGGTCGGGGCGGCGGGATTTGAACCCACGACCACTCGCACCCCAAGCGAGTGCGCTACCAGGCTGCGCCACGCCCCGGCCATAAATGGATTGAGCCCCGGCATCGTGCCCACTGGGTCGATCGGGGCGAGGGATTCTAGCCTGGATCGCGGGCGGTGTCGCGCTCCGCTGGAGGATTCCGTGGTGGTGCTGCAACGCGCGGAGTGTTCGTGACGGCATCCCCACGGCGCTGCGCCGCCGGGACCGAATGCGCCTCCAGGGCGGCATCGCGCTCCGACCGAAAAGCAGGAGGCGCGAGCGTTACGAGCAACCTCTCCATGCGGTTCGCGAGTTCGCGCGACCGGAGTTCAGCCGCTTCGAGTCTCCGACTCGCTTCGCTTCTGACTGCGTCCAGGGCGAGGCGCAGCCGCTCGCGGTCCCTGGAATCCTCGGCACGCCGCTCCTCGAGGGCCTCTATCGCCAGCCTCGCCCGCTCCAGTTCTGCCTCCATCTCCGTGGTTCTCTCGACGCGGGAGAGGCTCTGCGCCGCCTCAGCCTCCACGGCAGCCAGCCGAGTTCGCAATCGCTCGATGTCGCGGGTGAGTTGAGCCCCTGCCTTCTCGGACGACGAGAGCAAAGACTCGAGCGAGGCGATCTCGGCCTCTCGCGCGTTGAGTTCCTCGGTCCTCTGCTCCAGCTCCGCGTTCCTGCCTTCCAAGGCGGCCCGAAGGACGGAAAGTTCATCTTCGGCGCTCGCGAGCTGCGAGAGTCGCGCCTCGGCGGCATCGGCTTTCCGGCGGACCCCCGCGAGCTCGTCGCGCAGCGAGCGCGTCTTGGCCTGTTCGCGCGTCAATTCCTCGGCGGCGCCTCGTGCTTCACGGCGACTGGAATCGAGGGCCTCCCGAAGTCCCACCGAGGTCGCGCGCTCCGCACTCACTTCGGCACGGTGAGATATTTCGCGCTGCTCGAGTTCTTTCCGCGCGGCCTCCAGGGCCTTTTCGAGAACCCTGAGTTTCGACTCGGCGCTGCGCCACCGCGTTTCGAGCTCTCGTACCCGTGCTCTCGAGTCCGGTCCGGACTCCGATTCCGGATTCGAGGCCGATCCGGGTGTGTCGCTCCCCTCCTTGGCACCATCATCGTCGCCAGTCGCGAACCGCTCCGCCAAAATCGCCCGGGCTTCGCTGAGATTCACGCGGGAGTCCACGAGCAGGCTCTTGATCTCGGAGACGAGATCCATCTCTTCCGGCCCGTAGAGGCGCTTCGGTCCTACCCGGCGACCGAGGTCAGCGAACTCGGTCTCCCAGAACTTCAGTTGATAGGGCTGAATACCGAGCGCTTGGCATACCTGCGCCGGTTTGAGGATTCCCTTGTCGTCGGGGATGCTCTCGCTCACCAGAATTCCTCTCCGCTCGCCATACGGATCGCGCGCGATCCTCGTCGTCGACCAGCTGCCGTGAGCATTGTAGCAACGCCTTCCAGTTGCGGCGGTGGTGTCGCGCTCCTCCCGGAGGGCGCAGGATTCGATCGCGTTTCGCCCGGTCCTGGGCGCCCCCGCCCTCGCGCGAGCGGGCCGGGGCTCTCGAGGAGACCGGAGAACTGGGCCGGCATGGCCCCGAAGCCTCGGGCTGGGCTTCTCTGTGACTGCTCTTCCGTCCAGCGCCTCAGCGGGGCTCATTCCTTCGTTCGAGCACTTCCGCGATGAGGCCCGCGAAGGAAGCCTCCAACGATGCGCGGATCCCCGTCCCGCTCTCGCTCTGGCGTGCCAGCGCAACGGCTTCTGCAGCTTCGGCGACACTGACGGAGCGAAGCAATCTGCGAATCTGCGGGATCAGCAGGGCATTGCAGGAGAAAGCTCGAAGTCCGAGACCGAGCAAAACGATGGCACCGAACGGATCAGAGGCCATCTCTCCGCAGAGACTCACGGGCACTCCCCTCCTCCGCCCGGCCGCGAGGGTCGCTTCGATAAGGCTGAGCACCGCCGGGTGAAGGGGATCGTAGAGGTATGAAACGGAACCGTTGGAGCGGTCGACGGCGATCGTGTACTGGATCAGGTCGTTCGTTCCGATCGACAAGAAGTCGCACTCGCCGGCGAGCGTATCCGCGACGAGGGCCGCGGCCGGAGTTTCGATCATGCAGCCCAGCGGCACCGCGGGAGCATCCACGCCCTCACGAATCAACTCCGTTCGCACGTCGTCGATGAAATCGCGCACGGACCGCCATTCTTCGATTCCCGTGACCATGGGTACGAGGATACGGACGTTGCGAAATTCCATCGCGACCCGGAGCAATCCGCGAACTTGCGTACGGAAGATGTCCCGGCGCTGCAGGCAGAAGCGAACGGCACGCAATCCCATGACGGGATTCGCTTCACCGCCTTCGAGGACCTCGTGGAAGTACTTTTCCCCACCGAGATCGAGCGTTCGCACGATGACGGGATCGGGGTGTGCCGTGCGGGCGATCCACTCGTAAGCTTGGGCGTGGTCAGCTTCGCTCGGAAGGCTCGGCGCCGTGGACAAGAAGAGAAACTCGGAGCGATAGAGCCCGACTCCTTGGGCCCCCACGCGCCTGCACGTTTCCATCTCCTCAGGAAACTCGATGTTCGCCGCGATCGCGATCTCGAAACCGTCCCGCGTCAGGACTGGGCCGCGCTCCGCTTCAAATTGACGCTCGATCTCGCGCCGCTTCGCGCGAGCCGACGTGTACGCCGCAAGTTCGAGCTCCGTGGGCTCGATCACGACCTTGCCATGCGTGCCGTCGACGATCAGATTCGCCCCATCGTCGATGCAGGTCGTCGCGTGCGAAGCCCCCAGAACAGCCGGAATCTCGAGGGCATTGGCCAAAATCGCCGTATGCGACGACCGGCTTCCCTCTTCGGTCACGATGCCGACGATGTGCGGCTGGTGGAGCCACATCGCGTCCGAAGGGCTCAGGGCGCGCGCCACGATGATCGTGTCTTCGGTGAGGGGCAGCCGCTGCGCGTGCGCGTTCTCCTTCCCGGCGAGGATTCTCTGCACGCGATCGTGGACATCTTCGATGTCGCTCGAGCGTTCTCGCAGATAGGGGTCTTCCGCCGTGTGAAACGCTCGCAGCAACCGGTTGACGGTTGCGGCAAGCGCCCACTCGGCATTGATGCGGCGCTCGCGAACGAGCGCGAAGGTCTCTCTGCCTAGCTTCCGGTCGTCCAAAATCAGCAGGTGCGCGTCGAAGATCGCAGCGTACTTCGCGCCTAGCGTGGCTGTCGCGCGCGCGCGAAGGTCGAGGATCTCCTCGCGAGCACGGCGCCGCGCCACGAGAAAGCGTCGCAGCTCGCGCCGCACGCCTTCGGGGGGAATCTTGTAGCGGGGCAGGGTTCGCTCGCCGTTCCTCACGAGAGTCGCTTGCCCGATCGCGATCCCGGGAGAGACGCCGAGTCCATCCAGTCTTGTCATCAGCGTTCTTCTCCGAACCGGTCCGCGATCAGTCCGGCAAGAGCTGCAACCGCCTCTCGTTCGTCAGGTCCGTTCGCAAAGATCCGCACTTCGGTCCCTCGCGGCGCGGCGAGGGTGAGAATGCCGAGGATCGACTTGCCGTCGACGCGGTCGGGACCACGCTCGATCTCGATGGTCGAACGAAATGTCGCCGCAAGATCGACGAAGCGGGCCGCGGCTCTCGCGTGAAAACCCAGGACATTGACGATCGTCACCCGGGCCGAAGTCACGTGCCGGGCTCCGACTTGTGATCGAGGATGACGCCTGCCACGGATATCGACGCCCGGCCCCGATCGGCGAGCGTCCGCGCAGCTGTCGCGAGATCGACGTCGTGCGGAAGGTTCGTGAACTTGATCACCATCGGTAAATTGATTCCCGTGACGACCTCGACTCGTCCCCGTTCGAGAAACGTCAATGCGATGTTCGTGGGAGTCCCGCCGAACATGTCGGTGGCGATGATGACCCCCTGCCCCTGATCGAGTTCGAGGATGGCGGTACTCACGCGGGTTCGCGCCTCTTCGACCCCCTGGTCCCATTCGATCGCGATGGCGGAAAGATTCCCTGGATCTTTGACGATCTTCTTCGCCGCAGACACGAGTTCTTCCGCAACGCCGCCGTGCGTGAGGAGAAGCAGTCCGATCATCCCGCACCTCCCGGGTTCTCTCGGTCGAGGTCTCGGTGCCGAACTGTCGTGTCGTATCCGGACTTCTCGAGATACCCCGCGAGTTCCTCGGCGATGACGACCGAGCGATGGCGGCCCCCCGTGCACCCCACGGCCACAGTGAGATAGCTCTTGCCCTCCGAAACAAAACGCGGCATCACGAAGGAGAGCAGTCCCTTCGCATGGTCCATGAAGAGCGCGTAGTCGGGCAATTTCTGCAAGAAGTCGATGACGTCGGCGTCTTGGCCGCTCATGTGCCGAAGCGACGATTGGAAGAACGGATTGGGCAGGAAGCGGACGTCCAACATGATGTCGGCCTCGCGTGGAACACCGAACTTGAAGCCGAAAGAAATCATCTCGCAGCGAAGCTGCTTCTCCGGTCGACCTCCGGACACGGTTTCTTGAATCAAACGCCGAAGATCGTGGGGAGACATCCGATCGGTGCTGATCACTCGATCGGCCAGGATGCGGAACTCTGCGAGGAGCTCCTGCTCGCGGCGAATCGCTTCTACGAGTCCCCCGTCGTCGACCAACGCCAGAGGATGAGGCCGCCGTGATTCGGAGAACCGACGGACCAGCATGCTCTCCCGTGCTTCGAGAAAAATGATCGTCAGTGCGACATCTTGCCTGTTGCGAAGACCCCGAAGGACATCCGGCGAGGCCTCTGAATGACGAAGCTCGCGAATGTCCACGACGAAGGCGCCGTTCGGCTCTTCCGCGCCACCGCGCCCCAGCAAATCGACGAACGGTTCCACGAGCGCGAGCGGAAGATTGTCCACGGCGAAGTAGCCCAGATCCTCGAGACTTCGCAGGGCAAGCGTCTTGCCCGATCCCGAGAGGCCCGTGATGACGACCAGATTCGTCATGAATGCTCCGAGTTCGCGTCGTCGGTCGCTTCGCGAATGCGATTGGAAAGTGCCTCGCGCAGATCCCTAGCCGCATCGCGGCCATGGCGGAGTAGCAGCTGGCGCCTCGCTGCGACCTCGAGCAGGACCGCGAGATTGCGCCCTGGCGCCACGGGGATCTCGTAAAGCGGCAAAGAGCGGCCGAGGGCCTCCCACGTCCCGGTTTCGGCACCGAGGCGATCGAACGGCCGCTGAGGATCGAAGCGCACGAGCCGCACGACGAGCTCGACGAGGACGGACTCGCGAACCGCCGTGACCCCGAACATCTCGAACGCGTTCATGATGCCGATACCGCGTACTTCCATGTGGTGTCGGGAAAGCGCTGGCGGCCCGCCCGTGAGTTGGTCTTCGACGAGCCTGATTTCGACGGCATCGTCGGCGACGAGGCGATGTCCACGAGCGAGCAGTTCGAGAGCGCACTCGCTCTTGCCGATTCCTGATTCTCCCAGAATGAGGATCCCAAGCCCATAGACATCGACGAGAACGCCATGCACCCGCACTCGCGGAGCCAAGTGCACGGCGAGGTGATGCAAGACGATGCCGATCGCTTCTGCCGTATTGCGAGGCGTGATGAGCAGCGGCACACCCGCGGCGGAGGCGACGTTCATGAGCGCCGGGGGTGGCTCCTGAGACCTGGTCACCAGGATCGCCGGGACAGGACCGGAACAGATCTGACGCGCGATCTCGATGGCGCGCGTCCCGGCCTGCTCGAGGAAACGTATCTCGCTTCTCCCGAAGAACTGGACCCTTTCGGCGTGGTAGAACTCGACGAATCCCGTCAGGACCAGTCCCGGCTTTTGAATCTCCGGTGTAGTGATCAACCGGTCGAGGGAGTGGTCGTCACCGCGGATCTCGAGTTCGAGACGCCCGCCGAGCGCCGTCACGAGGTCTCGCACCGTCATGGACCTCGCGCTCGTCGTCGAGTAGCTCACGGCTTTTGTGTCCTCACTTGGTGGCTGGCGGCCCAGGAACCCGCCTCGATGATCTCATCGCGAGGGAAGCGACGCTCCGTAAAGGCTGGCTATGGTAGGATTTCGCCGCAACGGGTGTCAAATTCTCGAAACCGTGTCGGTGTCTCGATCGTCAGGCAACCCGGCGGGTTTCGCGAGCCGACGCGCGGCAAGGACCCGCGCGCGAGCACCGGACGAGGGCAGCACATGGCGAAGAAAGTCGTTCACGTCGTCGGCACGGGCACGATCGGCGAGCCGCTCATCGGCCTTCTCTCCGACTTCCGGACCGATCTCGGCATCGATGAGGTGACGTTTCACAAGCGGTCGCCGCTGCTGACGGATCGGTCGAAGGTCAAGAGCCTCGTCAAGCGAGGCGCGCGCTTCGTCACCGATTCGAAGTCCTTCGATGGCTTCCGCGAAATTGGCCTGGAACCCGAGTTCGAGACTCACGAGGCGCTCGACCGAGCCACCGTGGTCATCGATTGCACGCCATCGGGAGTCGGGCAATCGAACAAGCAGGAGTATTACCAGCGTTTTGAGCACAACACGTTGGGATTCATCGCACAGGGAAGCGAGTTTGGGTTCGGAAAACCCTACGCCCGCGGCATCAATGACGCGGCCCTCGTTCACGGCAAGGACAAGTACATCCAGGTCGTGTCGTGCAACACCCACAACATCTCGGTGCTCGTCGAGTCCATCGCGCTGGCGGCCGGTGGCGCCGAGAACATGATCGCCGGTCGCTTCGTATGCATTCGCCGCTCGAACGACATCAGTCAGGATTCCTCGTTCTGCCCCGCACCCGAGGTCGGTAGTCACAAGGACGAGCGCTTCGGGACGCATCATGCGCGCGACGCTTGGCATCTCTTCAATACTCTGGGCTACGATTTCGCGCTCTACTCTTCGGCACTGAAACTCAATACGCAGTACATGCATACGATCTGGTTCAGCGTCATCGTCAAGAACCGAACGACGGCCGAGGAAGTCGTGGGGCGCATGAAAGCCAACGACAGGATTTCACTCACTCACAAGAAGACTGCCAATTCGGTTTTCTCTTTTGGACGGGATCACGGTCATTTCGGGCGCATCCTCAATCAGACAGTCGTGCCGCACAAAACTCTCGCCGTGAGACAGGTCACGAGAGGCTGGGAAGTCGTCGGCTTCTGCTTCACGCCCCAGGACGGCAATGCCCTGCTGTCGTCAGTCGCAGGCGCGGCATGGTTCATGGATCCGGAATCCTACGAGAAGCGGATCCAGTGCCTGAAGCCGTACTTCTTCGACGAAGTTTGATTCGCGGCAACCGGGGCGAGGGGCGCTCGCACGACCGAGTGGCGGGACCTCTCGTCCTCCTTCGAGAATCGTGCCTTTGCCCCGTCGGCCGCTCAATACCCTCCGCGCCGTGCTTGCAGCACCGGGAGGGAGCGCTCGTCAAGCCGTCTCGTGACTAAGGGGCGACCTTCCGAAAGATGAGGCTGGCGTTGGTCCCGCCGAAACCGAATGAGTTCGATAAGGCCGCCCGTACGAGACGCTCGACCGGTTTGCCCGGAACGAAGCGGTCACGAGCGAGTCCAATACCCTCCCCTTCGATCGCGGGGTCGAGAGTATCGAGATTGGCGGTCGGTGGGATGATGTCCCGAGCAACGGCGAGCACGGATATTGTTGCTTCGAGACCCCCTGCGGCTCCGAGAAGGTGGCCCGTCATCGACTTCGTCGACGAAATGAGCAGCTGATCGGCCGCTCCCCCGAACACCGCCCGAACGGCGCGGGCTTCGATCACATCCCCGACGGGAGTGGACGTGCCGTGCGCGTTCACGTAGTCGATGTCCTCGGGGGAGAGTCCTGCGTCCGTGAGCGCGGCGCGCATCACGCGGACCATCCCGTCACCGTCTTCCGGTGGTGCCGAGATGTGAAAAGCGTCTCCACTCATGCCGTAGCCGCAGATCTCGGCGAGAACGGGGGCATCTCGCCGCCGGGCGTGCTCTTCGGACTCGAGCACCAAGAGGCCGCAGCCTTCGCTCAACACGAAACCATCGCGATCGGCGTCGAAGGGCCGGGACGCCCGCTCCGGCTCGTCATTCCTCGTGGAGAGCGCTTTCATCGAGCAGAATCCGCCCACCGTGAGCGGCGTGACGGCGCCTTCGGTACCGCCCGCGATCGCGATATCGGCGTCTCCGTGCTGAATGAGACGCATCGCGTCGCCGATCGCGTGGTTGCCCGTCGCACACGCTGTGACGGTCGACGAGTTAGGGCCCTTGAGCCCGAACACGATCGAAATCATGCCCGCGGCCATGTTGATGATCATGGCGGGGATCAGGAAGGGAGAAATGCGTCGCGGCCCCTTTTCGAGGAGCGTTCGATGCTGGGCTTCGAGAGTCTTGATCCCCCCGATTCCGGAGCCGACGACAACTGCGGCGCGATTGCGATCGATGCGCTCCAGATCCAAGTGCGCGTTCTCGAACGCCATGCGCGCACAGGCGATCGCGAAATGCGTGAAACGATCCGTTCGTCTCGCGACCTTCTCGTCGAGATACGCCTCGGGGTCGAAACCGCGCACCTCGCCGGCGATCTTCGACGCGTGATCACGAGGATCGAACTGCGTGATGGTAGCGATTCCGGAACGCCCCTCGAGCAGGGCGAGCCAAGTGGACTCCGCGTCCAGTCCGAGCGGGCTGATCGCGGAGACTCCCGTGACGAAAACGCGCCGGCGAGTACTCAAGTGCGGTTATTCCGCGCTCAGGCCGAGCGCTCGGTAATGAAGCGGACCGCGTCACCAACGGTGCGGATCTTCTCCGCATCTTCGTCGGTGATGTCGATGCCGAATTCCTCCTCAAGATTCATCACGAGCTCGACCTGTTCGAGCGAGTCCGCCCCGAGGTCCTCGGTGAAGGACTTCTCGTCGGTCACCTGGCTCGGTTCGAGCTTGAAGGCCTTCGCGATCGTATCCACCACTTTCGAGCGAATCTCTTCAGCCGTCGCCATGTGTCTCCACTCCCCTTGCGGGCGTCGCCGCCACGCTACATGTCCATTCCGCCGTTGACGTCGAGAACCTCTCCTGTGATGTAGCTCGCCAGATCGGAGAGCAGAAAGGCCACGGACGTCGCCACATCGCCAACAGTGCCGAGCCGGCCCAGAGGTACCGTCTCGAGCAGCTTCTGCCGGGTCTCCTCTGGAAGCACGCGGGTCATGTCGGTATCGATGAACCCTGGAGCCACCGCATTGACCGTAATTCCGCGTGACGCCACTTCGCGGGCCGTCGCGCGGACGAAGCCAACCATCCCTGCCTTGGCGGCACAATAGTTGGCCTGACCTGCATTGCCGGTCCGGCCTACCACGCTCGTGATCGCAACGATCCGCCCGAGGCGAGCCCGGATCATACCCGGGAGCAATGCCCTTGTCACGACGAAGGCCCCGGTCAGGTTCGCCGTGACGACGGCCTGCCAAGCGTCCAGAGACATGCGCATCAAAAGCCCATCGCGAGTCATGCCGGCGTTCAAGACGAGGAGGGGAATGCCTCCGTCTTCCTTCGTGCGTTTCGCCAGTTCCTCACAGCGGGCCATGGCGTCTTGGGGAAGAGAGAGGTCCAGAGCGAACGGCTCCGCTCGACCTCCCGCCGAGCGAATCTCGTCGACCGTCGCGGCCGCGGATTCTTCCGAGCGGGCGGTCACGATGACCTGTGCGCCGGCTGCGGCGAGTTCCAGGGCGACCGCCCGGCCGATACCTCTCGATGAACCGGTCACGAGCGCGCGGCGACTGTCGAGCCCCGGCCAGCGGAGTCCTGTGGAGGTCATGAGCCTGTCCTCACTCGATGGAACGCAGCCTCGACATCGGCGGCTTCTCCGCAGGGTACGACGGCGAGACTGCGATTGATCTTGCGCGCGAGCCCGGCCAAGACGGTGCCTGTCCCCGTCTCGACGCCCAAGGTCACACCGTAGTCGTTCTCGAGCCTGAGCATGGACTCTACCCAACGAACGGGAGAGGCCACTTGTGCGACCAGCTTTCGCCGTGCCTCCTCGCCAGTGGACGTCTCGCCAGCGTCAACGTTGGCGACGACAGGAAAGCGAGGGTCGGAAAATTCGAGCGCATCCAGGTAGTTGCTCAGCCGCGAAGCGGCTGGCGCCATCAACGGCGAATGAAACGGCGCGGAGACGGGAAGCAACACGGCACGCTTGACGCCCGCTTCCTTCGCGCGTTCGACGAGTCTGTCGACAGCGGATTTCGACCCCGCGACGACCGTTTGGTCCGGTGCATTGAAGTTGGCCGGGACGAGGACCTCGTCCTCGCCGCAGAGCGCGCGACAGAGTTCGGCGATCGAATCCGCGGCACCTCCGAGGAGTGCCGCCATGGCGCCCTGGCCGACGGGGACGGCGTCCTGCATCGCCTCGCCCCGAAGCCTCACGGCGCGTAGCGCGTCGTCGAAGCGCAGGACACCCGCGGCGACGAGGGCCGAGTACTCTCCGAGGCTATGTCCGGCGGCCGCAACTGGGGGGGGCACGCCCTGAGACATCAGGACTCTCCATGCGACCACGGAGACCGCGAGAAGCGCGGGCTGCGTATTGCGCGTGAGCCGCAGCGCTTCCTCGGGCCCTTCGAAACAGAGGGAGGAGATCGCCTCGCCCAGGGCTTCATCGGCCTCTTGGAAAGTCTCGCGCGCCACCGCAAACGAGTCATGAAGACTCTTGCCCATCCCGACGCGTTGACTTCCTTGTCCAGGAAAGAGCGCCACCCAAGAACCCTGCGACATCGCGACTCCGTTATCTCTCCGGCGCCCGGGAGGCGACGGATCCCTGGCGCTCAGCCGACTCGCTGACGTGTGGAATCCACGTGCTCGATCTGTCGGCCGATGAGTTCCACCAACCCCGTGGCGTGCGCCTGGGCCGCCACTCGAAGCGCGCTCCGAATCGCTTTGGCGTTCGACCTGCCGTGCCCCACGACGACCACTCCCCGGACTCCCAGGAGTGGAACGCCGCCGGTCTCAGCGTAGTCGATCTTCTTCTTGAGGCTCTGGAACGCTGGGCGCATCGCGAGCGCACCGATCATGTTGAGGACGGATCCCGACCGCACCTCGTCCTTGAGCATCCCGTAGATTGCCTCGGCCAAGCCTTCCGCCACCTTCAAGGCGACATTGCCAACGAAACCATCACACACCACCACATCGGCGCGGGGCGTGAAGAGCGTGTTGCCTTCGCAGTTTCCGACGAAGTTGAGATTCGACGCCGCGAGCACGGCCGCGACCTCGCGGAGCTCCTCGGTACCTTTACCCTCTTCTTCTCCGATGCTGAGGACGCCCACTTTCGGCTCGGATACCCCGAAGATCTGCGCCGCGTAATCGGCTCCCATCGCGGCGAAGTGCATCAGGTGTTCGGGACGACAATCGACGTTGGCGCCCGCGTCGAGGAGGATCGTGTACCCGCTACCGCGCCGCGGGAGTGGTGCCGGCAAAGCAGGACGATCGACGCCGGGGATCAGACCGAGGATGACCTTCGAAAGCGCCATCACCGCGCCGGTATGCCCCGCCGAGACGAAGCCCGCGCCCCTGCCCTGCTCGACGAGCCTGATTCCAACACGAATCGACGAGTCGCGTTTACTCCGGATGCTGCGGATCTTCTCGTCGAAAGCAATCGTTTCGGTGGCGGGTACGATCTCGCACCGCTCGCGGATCTGCGGTTCCGCTTCCTTCAAGACCTCGGTGATCGTGTCCGGTCGACCGACGAGAAGCACGGAGCGGGTACCGTCGTCACGACAGTACTCGACCGCGCCGCGCACGACCTCGGCGGGAGCGAAGTCGCCGCCCATCGCATCCAGGACGAGCGGGAGGTTCTCGGTCAAGGTCTCGCTGCGCCCTGCTCAGGATCAGACGTTCGACGAGGTCTGAATGACTTCCCGTCCCTTGTAGTAGCCACACTGCGGGCAAACGCGATGCGGCAGCTTGAACTCTTGGCAATTGGGGCACCGCGAATTGGCGGGGACCGGGAGTGCATCGTGAGCGCGACGCTTGTCCCGCCGGGCCTTGGAATGACGTCGCTTTGGATTAGGCATTGCGTTCGATCTCCACGTCGTCTCTCAGGAACTTTTCGGTCCCTGGCGCTTCTTCTCGAGGCTCCTCCTCAAATCCAGGAGTTCGCCCCACCTCTCGTCGTTGCCGCTCGGCGGCGCTTCATCGTCCGTGGCGTCGTCGACCTCCGGGATGGGCCGACAGGATCTGCCGACGTCCTCGCAGCGCAGCCGAAGGGGCAGCGCCAAGTCGATCTGCTCACGCAGCATGTCGGCGACATCGACGACCGACCCCTCGATCGGGTAAATGTCGATGGCGTCCGGATCATCGTCATCGAAGGACTCGAACTCCTCGCGCTCGTCTCCTCCGGGAATCACGAAGAGGCGAAAACGGCCCGATACGGGATGATCGAGATCCGCGAGGCACCGGCTACAGCGGAGGTGCACCACGGTATCGAATCGGCCCGCAACTTCTATCCCCCGGCGTGTCTTGCGCAACGAAGCCGAGAAGGCCACCGGGGCACAGTTCACCGGATGTTCGGCGCCGATGTCGAAGTCGGGGACGATCACTTCGGCATCGAGAGTGCTTCCGGAAGGAGCCAACTCGCTGATATCAATAAGCATCGTGGCGCCCTCGAAGCCGGCGGATTATAGCAGCCGGAAAAACCGGGGCAACTTCGTTCAGGCCCCACCCGAACTCTCGCGCCGGCGCAGGGCGTCGTAGGTGGCCCTGACCTGCCGGACGTAGTTTTCGGTCTCGCGAAAGGGCGGGATTCCCCCGTACCGCTCGACCGCCCCTTCGCCCGCGTTGTACGCGGCCAGGGCGAGGTCGAGATCCCCGCCGTAGCGATCGAGCAGCTTCTTGAGCCAGCGCACCCCGCCATCGATGTTCTGCGCGGGGTCGAAAGGGTTCTCCACCGCGAGTTCCGCCGCGGTCGCCGGCATCAATTGCATCAGCCCCTGCGCTCCTTTCGGACTGACAGCGAGAGGATCGAATCCGGATTCCTGACGCACGATCGAGGCGACGAGTTCGACATCGACCCCATGTCTCGAAGCCGAATCCGTGATCAACGACTCGAACGGCTGGAACCGGGAGTACCAGGGGGCATCGGCAAATGTCGAGGACGCGCGTGGGACTGCCGGCTCCTCGGAGCGGATCTTGCGGATCTCGCGAATGGTCGCGGCAGGCAGCCGGAGCTCGTTCCCGTTCCCGAAGTCCAGAGTCGCAAACTCCCCTTCGATGCGCACGGCCATGACGTCCAAGACCTGGCGAGACTGGAGAATCACCCGCTCCTCGGCACGAGCTGGGCCCCAGGTCGCGGCCCCGATCGCGATGAGCAGGACGGCCGCCCCCCCCATCTCCTGAAACCAACGCCGCGAGTGTCCTTCGGACCGCGCCCGGAGCAAGCCCGCAAAGCTCCCGCGCGGGCGGCCTCGGGGCAGGCTCTCTCCGAGGCGATTGACCGAGCCGCTCGGCTTGGCGATCAGAGGAACCGGGTCACGCGCCATGATCGTGGACTCCGTCACGTTCGCCCGAAATTACGGTCCAACGCCGACAAATCCAGTCTCAGTGAGACGACTCTTCCGTGGGGGCAGTGGTGCGGCGCGTCACAGGCATCGAGGCCTCGGAGGATATAGTCCATCTTCTCTCGCGACAGCTCCTGTCCTTTGCGCACTGCCGAATGGCAGGCGACGGTCGCGAGGACGTTCTGGAATAGCGTCTCGGCGGCCCGGCGGTCGCCGCGGACGATCTCGTCCAGGACCATCCGAACGCTCTCGCTCGGAGCCGTCCTGCCGTAGACGGCCGGGACCTCGGCCACGCGGATCGACATTTCCCCGAATCTCTCCAGGATGAACCCGCACCGCCGGAGCATCTCCTCAAAAGCCTCCGCCGCCATCGCTCGCTCGGCTCCGACCTCGATGACTTCGGGGAAGAGACAAGCCTGCCGGGGGAGCGGCCCATGCTCCGCTTGCCGGAGCAGCATCTCGTAGAGCAGTCGTTCGTGCGCGACATGCTGATCGACGATCATCAGCCCTTCAGCGTCCTCCGCGAGAATGTAGCAATTTCGGTACTGAGCGAGCGAGCGTCGCGAGGAGACCGGGAAGATCCGCGGTGCCTCTCCTGGTGGCGCGAGTTGTTCCGTGGCGATGTCCGAGTGCCCGCCCAGCACGGAGTGCATTAAGCCGGATTCTTCGGTGTTGTGTTCCCATGGCAGCCCCCAGCGAACGGGACCGCTTGCGACGGATCCCCCGCCAGCCGGTGAATCTGCCGAGGGGTAGCGCGGAAGTGCTTCGTAGCTGCCCAGAGCCTCGCGAAGGGCGGCAACTAGAACCGCTCGTACCTCTTGGGGCCGCTCGAATCGCACCTCGGACTTCGCGGGATGCACGTTGACGTCGACGGCTTCGGGCGGCATGCGGATTTCCAGGACGGCCATGGGGTAACGGCCCGGCGGGATCGTATTGCGGTACGCATCCACGACCGCCCGCACGAGGAGAGAATCGCGGACGGGACGGCCGTTCACGGAGATGTGCAGGTCCTCTCGCGTCCCGCGATGGACATCGGCCCGGGCGGCCCAGCCGCGAACGACGATGGGACCGGCGTCGCAGTCGACATGCAGGAACGCGCGGTTGCCCTTCTCGCCGAGCACCGCCGAGATTCTCTGGCCCCCGTCCACGACCGGCGGCAGGTCAAGCAGGCACCGAGATCCGCTGAGTACGCGGAAAGCCACTTCAGGCCGTGCGATGGCCGCCCGGCGAACGGCCCGAAGACAATGGTCGAGTTCCGTCGCCTCGCTGCGAAGGAACTTCCGCCGCGCAGGTACGCCAATGAAGAGATCGCGAACCTCTATCGTCGTACCCACAGCGCGGGGCGCAGGCTCGACCGAGACGAGCGTACCGCGATCGATGGTCACGCGTGTTCCACTCTCGGAATCCGCGGCGCGGCTCAACGCGACGACTCGGGATACCGCGGCGATGGCGGCGAGCGCCTCGCCGCGAAATCCGAGGGTCGAGACCGTTACGAGATCCTCGGAAGTCCGGATCTTGCTCGTCGCGTGCCGTTGAAACGCGAGGACCGTATCCTCTGCGTCCATGCCGCGTCCGTCGTCTGAGACGTTGATTCGGTCCTGGCCCCCGCTCTCCAGCGAGACCTCGATCCGCCGCGCACCGGCGTCGAGCGCGTTGTCGAGAAGTTCACGGACGACCGAAGCCGGGCGCTCGACGACCTCGCCTGCGGCGATCCGGTCCGCAACCTCTGGGGCAAGAACGTGCACCAGTCCCATATCGACACCCCTTGACCTTTAGCGAGGATCAGAGCATAGTCTGCCGCCGTTTGGGCGGATCAGCTTCTCGTCAGGCGGCCAGCCAGAGCTGGCCTCCCCCGTCCAAACCACCCAGGTAGTTCCGATTTGGTCGCGCCACACAGGCGCGCTGCGTCAAAGTGACGCATCCGATCGACCGAAAACGAGCGCTTTTCGCCCTTTTGGCGTGGCATGGGGTTTGCTCCCCTATGTGGGCACCGGGACGGAACGCACGAACCGCGAAACGCGAGAGGTTGTTGAACGATGTGGATTCCCTGGCTTCTGAAGGAAAAGTCGCTCGACGACTTCGTCGACCATGAGGGCGAGACCCGCCTCTCGCAACTCATGGAAGATCCCGGAACCGCGCGCCCCGAAGAGGACCTCTTCAAGCGTGAACTCGTGGAGATCACGCGGCAGGCGTTGGGCGAGCTCCCCGAACGTGAGCGCCTGATCCTCCTCAAGCGTTTCGGCGTCATGGGTAACGACGAGATGACGCTCGAGGAGATCGGCAAGATTCTCGGCCTCTCGCGAGAGCGAGTCCGTCAGCTCGAAAAAGAAGCGAAGATGAAACTGCGCGAGCGCCTTGGCTCCTTGCGCCGCCAGCTTCAGTTTTCTCTGACCTGACCTTCCCCGAAGCGGAGTCGCTTCCCCCCCAAGCGACTTCGTACGAGACCCCTTCCGACAGACCTCCTCCTCTGAGTCCCGGCCCGCCGGCATCGTCGGCGGGCCGGACGCTTTCTCGGGGTGGCGTCCGCAGGAGCGTCAGGACGCTACCCGTTCGTCTGGGAACGGGAAGAGGGCGGAATCCTCAGCGGGCGGGAGCTGGCGTCGTCACCTCTTCGTGCGAGACGAGCCGAAGGTCCTGGTAATAGTTGAAGGCGGGATCCATCTCGGCGGTGTGACACGAAGTGCACGTCGCGAGCGTCACGGCTCCGTAGGGCCGCTCCGGCTGCAAGAGATGATCCGCCGCGGGACCGTGGCAGGACTCGCATCCGACATCCACAAGATGAGGAGTCCGCTCCTCATCGACGAATCCGCCCGGTTGCCCATGACCGGTGACGTGACATGACACGCAGGAAAGGCGGAAAGTACTCGGATCTCGCTTCAGCGTCGCCCACGCGTGCGCGTGCCGAGTCGCGCTCCAGTCCGAAACGATGTCGGCGTGGCAGGCCGTGCAGGCCCCGGATCCGACAAACGACTTCCCCCGATCTCCCCCAGCGTTACCAGCCGTGTCCTGAGCTAGTTTCTCGGCTTCCTGCGCCTCCGCCAGTCGTTCCACCACGAACGCCTCGAGCCGGGGATCGGGACGTACCCTCTCGCCCAGTTCGACGACGCGAGCCGAGAACGAGAGCAGATCGTCCGTCGACGCGCGGAACACGTCGAACTCGCCGATGTACTTGCCCTGATCTCCGACGTAAAGAATGCGCGCCGAGCCCTCGCGGATCGGCTCCGCTGTCAGCCGTCCTCCATGAGAGCCCAAAACGAGGTCGATCCCCTGCGCGCGTCTCGCCAGGATGCGCGCGTCCTCGATCGGCAGAGCCGCCAAGAGCACGACGATATCGCACTCGCGGCGCACCTCGGCCAAGGCGCGCTCCACGGCCGCCGTTGGATCGACCGTGACGACATGATCGCCGTTCGCGAGTTTGGCCCTCAGACCGGGGTTGTAGCGGGTGACGGCCAAGATCCCGATCCGAAGCGCTCCCGCGCGGAGGATCACGCTCGGCGGAAGCCAGTGTTTTCGCGAACTCTCCCGCACCAGATTCGTGCTGACGAAGGGGAAGCGGGCATGCGCCGTCAAGGCTCGGAACTTCTCGGCACCACCGGCTAGCTCGCGCTCCCCGACGGCAGCAGCGGCGTAGCCGAGCTTGTTCATGGCTTCCACGATCGCTCGCGTTCGCACGTCCCCGCCAGGACCCGGGGCGTCCGAGAAGTTGCCGGCATCGACGAGAATGCGCGAAGCACGGGGATGATCGCGGAGCGACGCGGTCAGGTGCCCAGCGCGCCGGTCGAAACCTCCCAGGGGATAGCGCGCGCATCCGCACTGGTCGAGGAAGCCCTGCCCCCCACCCGTCACGTGAATGAGAACTTCGGGGCCCCGCGCGGCCAGGGCGAATGAGACAGCAAGGACCGCGAGCAACACCATGAGAGGTCGAAGAACCCTCCCGCGAGTCGCTCCCAGCCGCGACGGGGTCATTCGGTGAGAATCGCCAGTACGCGTACCCAAGGAAGCCCCTTCTCGCCATCTCCACGCCCGGACGATGGAGAATAGGCTGCACGCGGAGTCAGCGCAAAAAACGCGACCGGGAGTGTCATGAACGAATGCCGAACGATCCCCGCTTCCCCGACCCTTCTCCTCGCATCGCGATCGCCCCGGCGGGCGGATCTGCTTCGCTTGGTCGGTTTCTCCATCGAAGTCGCGCCGTTCGAGGTCGACGAGACTCCCGAGCCGAACGAGTCCCCATTAGAACTCGCCCAACGTCTCGCAGCGGCGAAGGCAGCCGCCGCGGCAAGGACTCACCCCTCCAGGGTGATCCTGGCGGCGGATACGGTGGTCATCGTCGACGGCAGGGTTTTCGGCAAGCCCGTGGATCGCCAGTCTGCGTCCGCGATGCTTCGATCGCTCTCGGATCGCGTCCACGAGGTGATTACCGCCGTGGCGCTCGGAGTGCCGGGGAGGCGGCTCGACGTGCGAAGCGCCTCGACAAGAGTGCGATTCGCGAGGCTTTCCGAACCGGAGATCGAGGCGTACGTGAGCGGAGGAGAACCTTACGACAAGGCCGGGGGGTACGCACTTCAGGGCGTTGCCGGCTGGTTCGTGGAGTCGGTCGAGGGGTCGCCGACGAACGTGATCGGGCTCCCCCTCGAGTTGGTGCGGCAGATGGTCTTCGAGGCCGGCATTCCTTCGCCGCCGCTGCGTCCCGTCAGTCCCTCATGATGAGCGCCGCGCGGCGATTCAAGCTCAGTGGCTCTCGTCTTTCAGGAACTTCTCGTAGTCGGCGAGCGTGAGCAGGCGCTCGATCTGCGTCGGGTCGTCTGGGCGCACCCGAATCAGCCAGCCCTCCCCGAACGGATCGGAATTGAGCGTCTCGGGATGGTCGGAAAGCCCCGGATTGATCTCGATGATCTCTCCCGTGATCGGAGCGTAGACCTCGGCGACGGCTTTGACGCTCTCGATCTCGCCGATCTCCTCGCGATCGCTGATGCGGCGCCCCGCTTCACCCATGTTGACGTAGACGATGTCACCCAGCTCCTGCTGCGCGAAATCGGTGATGCCGATCGTCGCCACGTCTCCTTGAAGGTGGACCCACTCGTGATCTTTGGTGAACTTGCAGTCTTCTTGCCGCGGCATGCCTGCCTCCCTCTCGAACCCTGTCTCTCGAGTCGAGGGTGCTTTATCGGGTCTTGGGTCGCTTGTAGAACGGCATTGGAACGGTGACGGCACCGAGCCGCCTCCCGCGCACATCGATCTCGAAGTCCCCGCCGACCTCCGGGAACTCCGTTGGCACATACGTCATACCGATCGCTTTCTCGAGCGTCGGGGAGAAGGTCCCCGAGCCGACGACTCCGACCGGCTTTCCCGCGATGATCACCTCGTGCCCATGGCGGGCGATCCCGCGTTCCTTGATCTCGAAGCCCACTCGTCGGCGTGCGATGCCGCGCTCGCGCTGGCGGTGGAGGGCCTCGCGCCCCACGAACTCGGGCTTCTCCCAATCGATGACGAAACCCAGGCCGGCCTCGAGGACCGACGTCGTCTCGT